>NZ_CAWUDP010000025.1:0-111557 GCF_963920835.1 Scytonema sp. PCC 10023 | reverse complement strand
CTCCCCGTGAAGAAAGAAGTAAATGTCTAGACTTGTCTAGCTTTTATATAGCAGAGACGGTCAAGAAAGGATTGTCTACAAGAACTCACAAGTGTCCACATTGTGGAACAGTATTGCAACGTGATGTAAATGCAGCTATCAATATTTTGTGTAAAGCAAAGTCTACCGCTGGGCAAGCGGGAAGTAACGCTTGGGGAGATGTTTCCTCTACTTCTATTGGTCGCAAGACCTGTAAAGGCAAGAAACGTCAATGAGCCAAGAATCCCCCGGCTTTTTGCATGAATGGAGCGGAGCGAAATTCATGCAGCCGTGGGGAGTGTCAAACATCTAAAGACGCTCTCCACTCATTGATGGAAGTTGTGGTACTTTTTGCCACATCCTCTCCCATGAGAAGCAGAAATCATCTACGTCACAAAAAATCTGTGTTACATCCAACCGAGATACAATAGTTTCCATTGCTGAGACATTATAGCTGTATATTTTATTTCGTGGAAGTCCTTTACAAGAAATATGGTGTATAAATTAAATGTTGCTGCTCCTTTTTCGTAAAAAATCGCCGATACAATTCACAACCTGCGATCGCTTGAGCTCCAGAGAGTTTAATCAGCCCCATACTGCTTAACTTGTAAGTTAGGATGGGATCTAAGGGAACAGCTTCACTGGCATTCAGAACGGTATCAAAAGCTTGTGCTAACTCAGGCTGTTTTTGCAAGGTTGCCCAGTGACGCTGCAAATGATGAAAATAAATTCCGCTAGCAGTGGGAGCAGTTTCTAGCAGTTGCGACAGAGTTATCTCCTTTCGACCCAGATGATAGAGTGCTAAGTGTACTAGTGCCGGATGTCCCCCGACCATTGCCATTAATTGTCTGGCTCCTTCCCCATCTGTCCAATTGAGTCCATAGCGTTGGGCTAACTGCTGCACCTCTTCTTGACTAAAGCTGTCTAACTGAATCGGTAACCCTACATTGAAAGGAGACTGATGAAGTTCCAGAGGAACATAAATATCTGTTGAGTGAACCACGAGCAGACGAAGCTTTTGCCAAATGGGCAGTCTTTTCGCTTCTTCGTACCAAGAACGCAACAGAGGTAGAAAATCCTTCGCTACTTGGGGATGCTCGAAAATATAGTTCACTTCATCCAACGCCAAGATTAGGGGAGTATTAATTGACTCTAGTAGATATTCTTGCAAGTAGAGGGTGCAGCTAATTTTACTTCCCAAATCTTCATCCCAATACTCGTCTAACATCGGTTGACGCTGAAGCTGGCGAGCGATATTGGCACACAACCAGCGCAAAAGTTGATTCAAGTCGCTCAGAATTGCCCGATCAACTTGTTCTAAATTCAAGCTGATAGTGTAGTAGCCCTGGCGGTTCGCATAGTCAAGAATCCTCAGCAGCAGTGAAGTTTTGCCCATTTCTCTAGGAGCTTTAATCCTGATTAGCCCTCCTGGTTTCCCAATTTCTTGATAAACTTGCTCCTCAAGGCAACAACGTTCGAGGTAAAAGGGAGAGTCAAGAGGAACTGAGCCACTGGGGTAGCAAGGTGACGTATTCTGGTTATCTGTGGGGGGAAATCGCGTCAGGTCTTGTCTCAAAGGTTTTGTTTTTGGGGCCGCTTTGGTGATGGCATAAGACTCTAGCAGCACCCGACAGTTTTTTTTGGTCACACGCTGACCAATGACCTCGGAGAGCCGCCCAAACAACTCTGGGGCAACGACATTGGTAAAGTAGCCGGGACTATAACCTGCTTCTATCGCCATTTGGTTATAAGTTCTACACTGCCAAATGCCATGCAGAATCAGGTTTTCTGTGGAGTTAAGGGGGCGATTGTGGTTCTCAATTAGCAGGCGGTCAACAATCTCAAACAGACAATCAAGGTTCATAGAGATTACAGGCAAATGTCACGTTTGATAAGACAGAAGGCAAACGGCTGCTATGCTGTTAGCGCAGCGGGGCGCTCTTAGCGCACAGGAAGTAAAGGAAGAAGTTTTTTAACGCTCTACCATCACGAGCAAATTAGCGCTCGTGGACAGCTTCCATCACTTTGCTAAAGAAAAATTAAGTCCAATTTTCTAACTTTAGATGTGCCCAGGGGTAGAGAGTTTATTTTCTAAGTAAATAGTTGAAATCAGGATTTTTGGAAAAGCCTTGTACTACAAGATTATTTTCTCATGAGAGTGATAAAATCCTGTGAAGTAGTTAATCAAAATTAATTACACAAAATTAGATTTGAAACCCTTTTGTAGTTTCAGTAGACTGAAAATGAATGCGATTGCATGATTGCACTGCGCTCAGGGCAAACGCATCTTGTCAACAAGAGCCTCTAAATGTCAATCAACCCCAAAATAATTGCATTAATGCCCGCTTATTGACAAGATTTTAAGCGATCGGTTAACCCCTGAAAAACCAATCAAACAATAAATTCTTATTCTCCCGTTGACACACAAATTAAGTTTTTTTGTCAAGAGTAATTAAGATGCGTTTGCCCTGCAAGATAGGGTTGTTGTTCAAATTGGGAATTTTAGTATTCCGTTTTTAGCGATACGCCAAGGCGCGTCTGCGTTCCGCGCGCTCGCATGATTGCGGGCACAGAGTGCCATCGCTAAAAAGTAACCCAAATCACAATATTTGGCTTTTGTCAAAATATATTACTGGATTGGCATTAAGCGCATGAATTTTTGTAAAATTCATAACTTGTCAAAACGAGAAAAATGTTTTTAAGCTGTGAGGATTATTGAATTAATTAGTACAGCAAATCCCCCAGTTTTTACTGAAAATAAAACATTGCCCGAAGTAGTGAACTGCTTAACAGAGCACATTTTTTGTCAATATTTAGAGGGTTGCTCCTTACCCCGAATTATTAACGGGATACTTTGGAAACAATACATAATTGACAACTATTTAAGCCTTAACTGAAGCGTATTGCGCTAGAATCCCACTGGGATTAGTAAACAAACAACTAATAACGATCAATGCAACCTAAACCCCAATTCAATCCTTGTTACTCTGTTGAAACTATAGAAACAGACAATGTATTTTTGTTATCCGAGAGAGAAAAAGTCTGGTTAAGCGATCGCCTTTCTTGTAGTTTAGCTACTTTAATCGATAGCAATCGCAATATTGACGAAATTATTGACATTATTCAACAGTCACTACTGCAAGACCCAAAATCTTTACACTCAGCTACCACCTTCTTCCAAGAAGTTCTCAATGTAAGTATTAAAGTCCAATATGCTTTATTACAAATGCAACAAAAGGGCTATCTTGTTCAAGAAGATAACTCTCTCCCATCGCACTTAAGTATCTTCTGCCATCATCTTAATATTGCTCCCACAGTAGCCCATCAAAGATTGCGAGCAACTAAAGTAGCAGTAAAAGCTAATGGTTCAGTTTCTGCTAAGGACTTGATTACTGTGCTTGAGTCTCTCCAAATTCAAGTAGCAGACGAAGGTGATTTGACAGTAGTTTTAACTGATGATTATCTCAATGTTGAGCTAGATAAGTTTAATCAACAAGCCTTAAAATCCCAATCTCCCTGGATGCTGGTTAAGCCATTAGGGACAATAGTCTGGATTGGCCCTTTATTTAATCCTCAGAAAACAGGTTGTTGGAACTGTTTAGCCCAGCGTTTGCAAGATAATAGACCGATTGAAGGGTTTATTCAGAGACAAAAGCATATTTCTTCCCCTTTAACTCCTCCTTTGGGATTTTTGCCATCTACAGTACAAACTGCTTTAGGAATGGTAGCCACAGAGGTGTTTAAGTGGATTGTCCAAGGGGAAAATAAACAATTAGAAAGTAATTTGATTGCTTACGATGCGATCGCACTGCAAACTCAAAATCATAGCTTCGTTAAGCGTCCTCAATGTTCTAGCTGTGGAGAGATGGTAAATGGGTTAACTAAAAACCCCCTACCTGTTGTTTTAGAACACCGCCAGAAAACCTTTACCGCCGATGGAGGACATCGTTCTTGTTCGCCACAAGAAACTCTCAGGAAATATCAACATCTTATTAGCCCCATTACTGGCGTTGTGCGGGAACTCAATAAAATTCCTGGGAATGGATTAACTCATAATTACATTGCCAAACATCATTTTCTCAGTATTTTCGACGACTCAGCTAGTTTGCGGCAAAATTTGGGTGGTAGAAGTGCAGGTAAAGGTAGAACTGACTCTCAAGCTATGGCTAGCGGTTTCTGTGAAGCGATCGAGCGATATTCTGGGGTGTTTCAAGGGGATGAAATTAGAGAAAAAGGCAGTTACCAACAAATGGGAGATAAGGCGATCCATCCCAATGCTTGTATGAACTTCAGCCAACAGCAATATCACAATAGAGAGCAATGGAATGTTGAGTGTCAAGGCTGGTTTCAAAAAGTCCCTGAACCTTTTGATGAAGAAAGAGAAATTGACTGGACTCCCGTTTGGTCTTTAACCCATCAAGAATTTAAGTATCTGCCAACGGCTTACTGTTATTATGGCTATCAACCGTCCTATAAACCCGACTGTTGGGCTGATTCTAATGGATGTGCGGCAGGTAATACTCTTGAAGAAGCGATTTTGCAAGGGTTTATGGAGTTAGTAGAGCGGGATGCTGTCGCGTTATGGTGGTATAACTCCCTGCAAAAGCCTCAAGTGGATTTAGATAGTTTCGACGAGCCTTATTTTCAAAGCCTGAAGCAATATTATCAAACTATTAATCGGGAACTTTGGGTTTTAGATATTACCAGTGATCTGAATATTCCAGTTTTTGCAGCCATTAGTCGGAGGAGCGATCGCTCTTTTGAAGATATTGTTTTGGGTTATGGCGCTCATTTCGATGCCAAGATTGCTATTAGTCGAGCCTTGACTGAAGTTAACCAAATTTTACCTAACGTTTTATTTACAAAAGCTGATGGAAGTACTCAATATCCTCCATCAGCCGATCGCTTGGCGGTAGATTGGTGGAAAACCGCAACCTTAGCCAATCAACCTTATCTAGTTCCAGACAAGAGAATTGCTGCAAAAGTCAGTGGCGATTATCGCGAAATTGCAAGTGACGATTTACTCGAAGATGTCAAGCTGTGTCAACAAATCGTTGAGAACAATGGTTTAGAAATGCTGGTTTTAGATCAGACTCGTCCTGATATTGGACTTCACGTTGCCAAGGTTATCGTTCCTGGAATGCGCCATATGTGGAAAAGGTTAGCGCCTGGACGGCTTTATGAGGTTCCAGTGAAAATGGGTTGGTTGTCAGAGCCGCTGACAGAAGAGCGACTCAATTCTTTTCCGATGTGGATGTAAGTTTCTCTCTAGTTTATGATGTTATTTTTCCTGAGTTTTTCTATGAGTTCTAAGATGAGTTTTATGAGTTTCACAGACTAAGAGAAAAACTAATATCAAAGGTAGTTCACTGCGATTGAAGCTCACATTCCGCACCCTCAAGTGTCACAACCTGAAGGAAAGAATAAAAGCCTCAAGTCAGTAAACTAGGACTTACGCACTGTACAAAAAGACTGGATTATTCATAACGTGCGCGATCGCGTGGAAACATTGTCTGTATCTGCGGATCAATTGTACTGCGGCGGCAAAATGCTTGATATCTACAAATCCACGTTCATCTTCCGCAGCGTGCATAAGTTGATTTCACTTACACCTAGATAAGAAGTAGAAGGAGGGCTTATGTCCTCACAAGGTAATAACCCCGACTTTCTTGAGGTGATTTATGCCTACTATGGTGATGCTCACATAATCAAAATTTTGTCAATGCGTAAGTTCTATAAGAGAAAAACTAATATTAAAGCTCATATCTTGCACTAAGAAAAATTGATATGGTTTTTACACACAGTACTAATCCTAAAATCCTTATTCTACTGATAAAAGCCAAGAAAAACGCTCTCCGCTTTATTGCGCTGCTTTTGACTAAACCCAGGATTATACGGATAGGTGCAAGATCTGAGTAAAGCTAGTTCTGGCTTGAAAATTGTTTAAGTCCCGTTAAAAAATTAGCCATTAGGAGGTCAAAAATGTCAAGTATAAATCAACCCTGGACGACTGTTGAGAGCATACTTAAAGAGATCAACAATGTCGATAATGGTAAGGAGCGTCAAAAGATTGGGATTCTCGGAGCCGGAATGGCTGGTCTAGCAGCAGCTTATGAATTAAAGAAGCGGGGTCATCAAGTGGAAATTTTGGAAGGCTCAGATCGAGTTGGAGGTCGAGTCTGGACACACCACTTCGATAACGGTCAATACGGCGAATATGGTGCTATGCGTATCCCAGGCAAGCACGACTATACCCGCCATTACATTAAAGAAACGAACCTTGAACTAGGTCGCTTCATCACTTCCAATCCTAAGGGTTTCTATGATATTCGGGGCATTATCACCCGCATCTTTGAAGCGATCAACAACCTCTATCCTCAATACAAAAACCTCCGTCCAAGCGACCTAGCGCTAGCCAGTGAAATTGGTGAAAATGGCTACCCAAAGGGAGTAGGTGCCATTTTAGATAATCTTTTTAGCCCGATTCTGGAAGACCTTTCGCAAGAGGATAAGCTAGCCCTTTACAGTGGTCAACTGACTGACAAGCTGAAAAAACTCGATGCCGAAACTGTGCGCCACTTTCTCCATAAGGAGCGTCCTGAGCCTGACGGAGCGATGGAGCTGATTGGCTCTCTGACTTCCTTGGAAAACCTGTGGCAAGGCAGTCTCCTTGACGAGCTTCGATCAACGATTGCGGGTCACAGCAGCGGCTTGCAAGAGATTATCGGTGGCATGGATAGACTCCCCAATTGCCTCGCTGACAAGCAAATAGACACGAGGGGAACTGTTCGGGAGGATATCCAGTTTAGAACTGAAGTACGGGGCATCACCACCCAAGAAAACGAGGTGGAACTCACAGCAGGTGAACAGCCGCTCCAGAGACACTACGACTACGTCCTTTGCACGATTCCCTTCTCAGTTCTCCGCCGTCTGGAGTTGAATGGCTTTAGTGCTGAAAAAATGCTTGCTATCCGCAACATTACTTATGCGTCCTCTACTAAGGTGCTGCTGTACTGCCAAGAGCGATTCTGGGAAGACGAAAAGTACGACATTGTTGGCGGTGCGTCTATCTCCGATCGCATTAGCCGCCAGACCTACTATCCCTCTAACCACGTCGAGGACTACCGCAAACCATGGCCAGAGCAACAGGAGGGTCGAGAATTTCAACCCGTGGCTCTACATGCAGCTTACTCTGATGCATTCTGCAAGCGAGACGAGGGGACTTCTGCCAAACAACCGGGGGTACTTTTGGGCAGTTATACCTGGGGTATGAGCGCGCGTCGGCTGGGTGTGTTGAGTCAGAAAGAGCGGGCTCAGACGGTCATAAATTCTATCAGCAAATTCCATGAGGAGATTACTAAACCAGGGCAAGTCATAGGTAACGCCTCCATGTTCTGGGATCAGAACAAGTGGAGTACTGGAGCCTTTACCCATTTCGATTCCTCAGATATTGATTGGTACTATCAAGCTGGACTCAAACCTGAGGGGCGGCTACACTTCGCGGGAGAACATCTGTCGCCTGCTCCAGGCTGGATTCAAGGAGCCTTAATATCCTCTCTGAGGGCTGTGCTAGAGATGGTCAAAAGTTTTCCAACTGCCTACTGATTTTCAAGATTAAGTAGATACGTAAAAATTCGTTGATCCGAATTCAAATTTTATTGACCGATCTAAAAAAGTGCTGGAGGGATTTTTCTGTATGGACGCAAAACTAAACAAGGCTGTCGAAATTTAACGCTTTTCTAAGTGAGTATAGCCAACGTCTATCAGCCTGACAACCTCACTTGCAGTCAAAGTTCGCCGCATACGACTTTTGTCAAAGGGGGAAGTTCACGATAAAAGTTTTAACCGGATGTTTTTCTACCTTTAACTCGTCTAACACCCGGTTAAGTTAAATTTTAGGCGATTTATGCAAATTTCAGCACTTTTCATTTCTTTTCCGATGTGGATGTGAGGTTCTCCCTACTTAGTGATGTTATTTTTCATGAGTTTTTCTATGAGTTCTGGGATAACTTTTATGAGTTTCAGAGACTGAGAGAAAAACTAATATCAAAGGTAATTCACTGCTTTTGGGATATTCCCAACGCAACCTTTGAATTTTAGCGATCGTCAATGAGTCAGGAAGTAAGAGATTCATGAGGCTATAACTAAAGCAATTGATGTTGCTAGAGTCAAGGCTGACAACGCTTTAAACTCTGGAAAAATTTCTGAATCAAAATGGCAAGAAGCAAAAGATAAATGGGGCAGACTGGAAACAATACAACTTGAGATAAAGGGTATTATGATTGATGAAGAACTTAAAAAAAAGCTTCTCAATAATAATCTTGACAGTCCTCGTTCAAAAATTGAACAAGCTACAAATAGTCTGAACAAGTCTGCTGGAAAAATTGATTATTTTAATAAGTATTTATCAAAAATCAATAATCCTTTAAAAATTGTTGGTAGTACCATCAAGTTTATTTGACCGCTTTTTTGAGAAAAATAAAACTTACGCAACTGACACGAAAAACTGTAGGATGTGTGAAGCTACGAAAAAATTTCAGCGTAGTAATCAAACTTGTAGCGTTACGCACCGACTCCCAATTCCGAGACAGATTAATTACAGATCATGTTAAACGGATATTCGATTATTGATGCGGATTCCCACGTTATTGAACCTCCCAGTATGTGGGCTGAATATCTCGAACCAGAATTTAAACAGTTTGCCCCCTCACCAGACATGAAAATTCAAGGGGTAGACATTGTAAGAAAAGTCTCTAGGCAAGTTCGAGATAAGGCGAATAAGCAGATGATGGAAGCTCATCCTAATGCTTATTTCCAAGGCTACAATGTCGAGTCTCACGTTCAAGAGATGATGCAGATGGGGATTGATCTGGCATTCCTTTACCCAACTTATGGATTGTGGGTTTGGGCGAGCAATACTATGCGAGCGGAAGTTGCTGGCGCTTTTACCCGCGCTTACAACAATTGGTTAAAGGACTTTTGCAGCTACGATCCAGATAGGTTGAAGGGGGTAGGAGCTATTAATCTGCACGCGCCAGAGTCAATGGTGCATGAATTGCATAGAATTGTCGATTTTGGCTGGAAAGCCGTGTTTTTACGCCCAAACCCCGTAAAAGGAAGACTATTGAGCGACTCCGCTTACGAGCCTTTTTGGACAGAATGCGAACAACTAGGCATAGCAGTAGGCATTCACGAAGGGACTCACAGTCGTTTGCCAACTACTGGAACAGGAAGATTTAACACTCGTTTTGCTACCCACGCTTGCTCTCATCCGATGGAACAGATGATGGCTTTATTAGCCTTGATTGAAGGAGGGGTATTAGAACGTCATCCAAAACTTAAAGTGGCTTTTCTGGAGTCCGGTTGTGGCTGGCTTCCCTATTGGCTGTGGCGACTAGATGAAGAATACGAAAATTTACATTGGGAGGATAAAATTAATGATAATGTCAAAATCAAGCCCTCTGAGTATTTTCGTCGCCAGTGTTTTATTGCCATAGAGCCTTCAGAACCATTACTGGCTCAGGCGATCAAATATATTGGCACGGACAACTTAATTTTTGGTTCGGACTATCCCCATATGGATCACAAGCCGAACATCGTTGCAGAAATGGTAAAGCTTGAGGAAAAATTATCGAAAGAAACTGTGCAAAAGATTCTTTGGGATAATCCTCGCCGTTTTTACAATTTGTTTTGAATTACAAATCATATAGGAGGAAAGGACAATGGCGGCATCAGATCCAGTTTTGCCAAATATGGTGTTTAAGGACAATACCTATTACCAGGTTCTGTATGTAGAACCTTCTCAAGAAAAAAACGAGAGAATAACTACAAGCATATTGGCGAAAACAAGAGTTAATGAATCTAATAATGGTCAAACGTCTAATAACACTCACCCACAGAGTTTCAATCAGTTTGAACTCGATGAAGAAACAATAAACAACTTAGAAAATTATCCTAGACGAAAGGAAGATCCAAAAAACCAACTATCTTCATATTTACCCTCGTCAGGAGTCGTTTTTCCCCAAGGTTTTATCGACTCATTATCCAAAGAACATCAACAAACTGAGCTAGGTAATTTTTATAGCCCAATGCGATTTTTACTACATAATCGCAAAATATCTCAGTTGATTGCTAAAACTTGGTGGTCTTATTTGAAAGTTAAAAACACTGACTTGTGGGATAAATTTACTACTGGTGAGTGGGATGCTATTGACTCTGATATTTTAGATGGTCTCATCGCTAGAGAAATTTTCCTTTATGGTGGAGGAGATGCTCCTGACAACCCCGATCCTGACGATCCTAGTATTTACTCGCCTTTAAAGCCTAAAGAAAGACCTCCAGAACAAGCAAGATTTCTGATTTTGCCTAGCAGCAGAGCTTGGCAAGGAATTTCTTTATCTCTCTTATTAGCTGGGCAAGCCTATTATAAAAGAGGAGATAAATACCACCAAATTTCCCAACCTATTTTAAGCACAGGTGAAATCACTATTCAGTATAGTTTAGAAGTAGATTGGAATAGGTTTCATGGTGACATCAAAGAGATTATTATTAGCCAGGAAAAACCTTGGGTAGGTTATCAGGTTGCTATTCCCTATCCAAGCATACCTGCTGATGCCGATAAAAAGGAGATTCAAGACTGGGCATATGCAAAAGAAGAATATTCAGAAGAAGACCCAGAAGATACACGTCATTTTCCCTTTTATAAAAAGGAAAATGGCAAATATTTAATAGATGTGGACTATTTTAGGTCTCCCTATCCCTATATTCCACTCAGTTCCAGCTAATTAAAAATGTAGCTTAAAATTTATGCACAATGATAAAATCCTGGAAAGCCTGTAAAAAAATTCCAGGACTTTATCAAACTTCCTATGAATCGGCAGTCAGACAATATTCAAACAGACTACCAGATTATTAAAAAAAATCTATGAAAGTGCTAATTCATTAGTCTACCGAGCCATTCTCAAGCCCGATAATCAACCAGTTATTTTAAAGATTCTTAAAGAAAACTACCCTACTCCCTCAGAATTGACTCGATACAAGCAGGAATATGAAGTTACCCGCTCCTTAAATACGGATGGAGTGATTAAAGCCTATGATTTGCAGCGATATGAAAATAGTCTAGTTATGTTTTTAGAAGACTTTGGCGGTGAATCATTAAAATTGTTAATGTGTAATCGCCAATTTACTCTCAAAGAATTTCTCTCTATTGCCATCAAAACTACTGAGAGTTTGGGGGCTATTCACGCTGCTAATATCATCCACAAAGATATTAACCCCTCTAATATCGTTTATAACCCAGAAACTGAACAACTCAAAATCATTGACTTCGGCATTTCCACTCGTTTATCGTGGGAAAATCAGACAGTTGGCAATATTGAGCGCCTAGAAGGAACTTTAGCTTATATTGCTCCAGAGCAAACTGGAAGAATGAACCGAGGGATAGATTACCGCAGCGATTTTTATTCCTTGGGTATTACTTTCTACGAACTGCTGACTAATCAACTACCTTTTGCAACTACTGACCCTATAGAATTAGTTCATTGTCATATTGCTCAACAACTTGTTCCCCCACATGAACTTGTAGAAACGTTAAATTCAACGTCTCAACCAATACCTAAAGCCGTTTCAGACATTGTGATGCAATTGTTGGCAAAAACCCCAGAAGAACGGTACCAAAGTGCTTGGGGAATCAAAGCCGACTTGGAAACCTGTCGCGATCGCTTAGAGAGTCTTGGGCAAATTGACGAATTTTGTTTAGCAATTCAGGATATTTGCGATCGCTTTGTCATTCCTGAAAAACTTTATGGTAGAGAAGAAGAAGTTACGCAACTATTAACTACTTTTGAGCGAGTCACTCAAGGCAGCAGTGAGATTATGTTGGTTTCTGGTTATTCAGGAATTGGCAAATCTGCTTTGGTTAATGAAGTTCATAAACCAATATTACGCCAGCGAGGGTACTTTATTAGCGGAAAATTCGATCAGTTGCAGCGAGATATTCCTTATGCGGCGATCGCTTTAGCCTTTCAAGACTTAATACGACAGTTATTTACCGAATCTGAAGCAGCACTACAAACTTGGAAACGAGAACTTTTAGCAGCCTTGAATCCTAATGCTCAGGTTATCATCGATGTTATTCCTGAAGTGGAACAGATTATCGGTAAACAGCAGCCAGTCGAGCAATTAGGAGCAATTGAGGCTCAAAATCGATTTCATTTATTTTTTCAAAGATTTATTACTGTTTTCGCTCAAAAAGAACACCCCTTAGTTATCTTCCTCGACGATCTACAGTGGGCAGATTTAGCATCTCTGAAGTTGATTGAGCTATTAATAACCGATGCTGACAGCCAACATCTATTGATAATCGGAGCTTACCGAGATAATGAAGTTGATGCTACTCATCCTTTGATGCAAACCTTAGAGCAAATCAGAAAAGAAGGTGCTAGCGTCAATAAAATCTCGCTGCAACCATTAGGAATCAAATATATCAATCAATTAATTGCCGATACTTTAAACTGCTCAATAGAAAAGTCAAAAACTCTAGCAGAGTTAGTAACCAATAAAACTCAAGGAAACCCTTTTTTCTCAACTCAATTACTCCAATTTTTGTACCAAGAAAATCTTTTGTCCTTTGACCATAATAAAAATATTTGGCACTGGAATATTGAGGAAATTAAAAGAGTAGGAATCACTGATAATGTAGTTGAATTAACTATCTGCAAGATTAACAAACTGGATGAAAAAACTCAGAATATTTTGAAATTAGCTGCTTGTATTGGCAATCAATTTAATTTAGAAGTCCTCTCCGTTGTCAATAATCAATCTCAAATAATTACAGCAAGAGAACTTCAGCCAGCACTAGAGGAAGGTTTGATTTTACCCCTGAGTAATGACTATAAAATAGCTCTACTTTGGGATCAGGAAGAAATATCAAGGGATACTTCAGAAATATCCGATGCCTTTATTCCTAAAATTCCCGAATATATCCCCTATAAATTTTTGCATGACCGAGTTCAGCAAGCTGCCTATGCTTTGATTCCAGAAGCAGAGAAAAAAGCAGTTCATCTGCAAGTAGGTCGTCTCCTACTGAAAAATACAAAAGATAATGAATTGGAAGAAAATATTTTTGATATTGTCAAGCAACTAAACGAAGGTTCTGAATTAATTACTGAGCAATCGGAAACGGATAAGTTAGCAAGATTAAATCTTCGAGCAGGCAAAAAAGCGAAAGCATCAACAGCTTATCAACCAGCCCTGAAATATTTAGAAACTGGGTTAGGATTTTTAGCATCAAATAGCTGGAAGAAACATTATAAATTAACTTTAGAACTCCATGTAGAAACTTTAGAAGGACTTTATTTAAACACAAAGTATGCTCAAGTGGAAGAGCTAGCTGTAAAGGTTTTGCAAGAAACTCAGAATAATTTAGATCGAGTTAAAGTATACGAAGCCCTATTGCTTGTCTACTATGCAATTTTTGAGCCACAAAAAGCAATAGATACTGCCTTAGAATATTTAGCAGAACTAGGCGTATGTATCTCTCAAAAAGACAATGGGAGCAAATTAGAAAATAGAATTATACAAGAACAAAAATATTTAAAATTGCTATTGGAAGGAAAAGAAATTGAAGATTTAGTTAATATTCCTACAATGGTCGCTCCAGATAAACTAGTAGCTCTACAAATATTGCAGCATATTTTTGCTGCTACTACTACTACAAAATTTGCATTACATATTGAGATAATTTTTGTGCAACTTCATCTCTTGATTAAATATGGAAATGCACCACAAGCTGCGGCTGTCTACAGCTTTTATGGAGCATTAATGTGTGGAGTAATGAGGGATATTAATTCTGGATATCAATTTGGTAAACTTGCTATTAACTTGCAGCAAAAATCTAAGGTTATGAGATTAGAAGCCTTAATATTTCACTTATATTATGGCTGTATATTTCATTGGAAAGAGTTTCTTAGAAATAAAGAGGCGCAGGAACAATTACTGAAAGGTTATCAAACAGGTTTAGATACAGGAAATAATGAATATGCTGGTTATGCAATTATAAGCTTTTGTTTAATAATTTTTTTTGGAGGCTTTAATTTAAGAGAAGTTGAGGAAACTTACATAGTTTATACTAAAAAAATTGAAAAATTGAATATAGAATACAGTATTTTTTACATAAAGATATGCCAAAAAATAATTATAAATTTGATTTCTGAAAAAGAAAATAGTTTTCGGTTGTTTAAGGAATATTCTTGGGAACAAGAAGATGAATATTTAAAGAATTGGATGCAAATAAACAACGGATGGTTGCTCTTCATAGCCCAATTTTGTAAGACAATTTCATGCTATTTTTTTAAAGACTATGCACGGGCTTATGAAAGCGGAATCAATGCGAAAAAATACGTTAAAAGTTGTTCGTACTATTTACCTGCACCACAACACAATTTTTACTCTTCTCTTTCCTTTATCGCTCACTATCATAATTGCGCTATAGACCAGCAAAAAGAAATATTAGAACAAGTAGAAAAAAATCAGCAGGATATGAAAATATGGGCTGGTCATTGCCCCGCGAACTTTCAAAATAAATACGATTTAGTCGAAGCAGAAAAAGCACGAATCTTAGGACAAAATTGGCAAGCTCAAGAACTATATGAAAAAGCAATTAAAGGTGCTAAAAAATCTGATTTTATTCACGAAGAAGCTATAGCTTACGAACGCGCAGCAGAATTTTATCTCTCTCTGGGTAGAGAAGAAATAGGGAAACTATACTTAAGAAATGCCTATCATTGTTATAGTTGCTGGGGTGCAAAAGCCAAAGTTAAAGCCCTAGAATCGGAGTACCCACAGTTTCTAATGGATATAAACGACCGAAAAGAAAACCAAAGCATTAATACAACTGAATCTACTGCTAGTACAAATCCCCAAGCCTTTGATATCGTCACAGTTACTAAAGCATCTCAAGTATTAGCTAGCGAAATTAAACTAGACCAACTGCTGGCTAAGTTAATGAAAACTGTAATTGAAAATGCAGGTGCTGAAAAAGGCTTTCTAATATTGGAAAAAGATCATAAATGGGTAATCGAAGCTGAAGGGACAGTAGATTCTGATGACGTGGCTCTACTGCGATCGCCCGCAAGGGCTCGGCTCCCTTTAGGAGCATCGCTTCCGATTGACTCTGTAGATGGCGATACGCAGACACCTATCCTACCAGTTGCGATCATTAACTATGTTGTCCGTACTCAAGAAAATGTAGTTCTTAGTAACGCTACCGAAGAAGAACAGTTTATCCGCGATCGCTACATCGTCGCCACTCAACCAAAATCGATTCTCTGTACTCCTTTGCTACATCAAAGCAAACTAAGCGGTATTTTATATTTAGAAAACAATTTAACCACAGATGCATTTACCAGCGATCGCATTGAAGTTTTAAGAATTCTTTCTGCTCAAGCTGCTATCTCCATTGAAAATGCCCGTCTCTACGGACAGTTAGAAGATTATAACCGAAATCTAGAGTTGAGAGTAGAAGAGCGCACTCATGAACTTTCACAAACCCTAGAAATTCTCAAAGCCACCCAAGCCGAACTGCTCTTTGAAAACGAGTTACTTAAAAGTGGCGAACAACCCTCTACCTTTGACTATCAAGTGGGAGGAAGTTTGCCGATGGATGCTCCCACTTATGTTGTGCGTTCAGCAGACCGTTATCTCTACAAGGCGTTGAAGCGCGGGGAGTTTTGTTACATTCTCAATCCTCGGCAGATGGGCAAGTCAAGCCTGATGGTACGCATGATACACCATCTCCAGCATGAAGGATTTAGCTGCGGGGCAATTGATCTCACCCGCATTGGTAGCGAAAACGTCACGCCTGACCAATGGTACAAAGGCTTGACAGTAGAGCTATGGCGAAGTTTTGGTTTATTAAGAAAGGTTAATCTAAAAACTTGGTGGCAAGAGCAAGGAGATATTTCTCCGGTTCAGAGATTGAGTCAATTTCTTGAAGAAGTTTTGCTCGTTGAAGTTGCTCAAAATGATGACACTACCCCTAAAAACCTGATAATTTTTATCGATGAAATTGATAACCTTTTGGGCTTGAATTTCCCAGTTAATGACTTTTTTGCTCTGATTCGCTCCTGCTATAATCAGCGTAGTATTAATCCAGAGTATCGATGTTTAACCTTTGCTCTTTTTGGAGTCATTACCCCTAGCGACTTAATTACTGACCACCAAAGAACGCCCTTTAACATCGGTCAGACCATTCAATTGGAAGGCTTTAAAGAGCATGAAGCGCAACCTTTACTTCAGGGATTGACCGAGAAAGTGAGTAATCCTCAAACAGTGCTGAAAGAAGTGTTAGCCTGGACCAATGGTCAGCCTTTTTTGACCCAAAAGCTCTGTAGACTCATCCGCAATTCTTCATCTCCTATCCCTACCAACAGAGAAGCCGAATGGATTGAAAATTTGGTGCGAACTCAGGTAATAGAGAATTGGGAATCACAGGATGAACCAGAGCATTTGAGAACCATCCGCGATCGCCTCCTTAAGAGCAAACAATCCGTTCGGCTACTAGAACTCTATCGACAAATTTTGCATCAAGGAGAGATTGTTGCAGTTGATAGTTCAGAGGAAAGAGAATTGCTTCTGTCGGGGCTAGTAGTCAAGCAACAGGGAACTTTGAGAGTTCAGAACCGTATTTATGAATCGATCTTTGTTTGATTTACTAATATCTTGCACCTCATACCGTATTGTGCTATAATATATAGGCCAATACGGTTCAGTTAAGATTGATGTGTAAAAAATCATGTGTGTAGAGACGCGCCATCCGAGAGTTCTACATTGTGTTGCGGACAAGGGTTTTGGTTTTATCTGAACAATTTCTTTTGGAAGGAAACCTACTCAAAACTGCTCACGGGAACATTTAAAATAGGTAATTTTGATAATCACACTTGCGATCGCTCCTGTTGAATCTCCCAGCCGTATTGAGACAGCGTTGAGCAATGCCTGCGGCGGGCTATGCCTACGCCCCTGATTCTGAGAGGAAAAAATAGCAGCAGGAGCGATCGCATGACCTTAAATTCACTCCTGGTTAGTTGACCAAGGTTGGGGAGTTTTGAAAGTGCCAACGTTGATGATCTGGGGCGAGGAAGATGCAGCTTTGGGTAAAGAGTTGGTTGTTGGTACAGAAAACTATGTAGAAAACTTGACAGTTCGCTACGTGCCTGGTTGTGGTCACTGGGTTCACGAGGAAAAGCCACAGTTAGTGAACCAGTACATACGTGAGTTCTTAGGGTCAGCAGCCTAAGACTTTGTTTAGCAAAAAAATGGGTCTAAAGCCCCGTCCTTCGTTTGACGGCTTTTTCTTTGCCTTTAGCTTTCTAATGAGTTCTCTGAGTACATCGCTTTTTGTTCTGCCGACCGCTTTGCAATAGTCTTCAAGAATCTCAATCTCATAGTCTTCAAGCCAACGCCTCAAAAGCGAAGATTTGCCCCTTTTTTCGATTGGCTGACTCTAGGGATTGTAGATACATTGTTACCTGAACGGGTTCATCGGTGTAATCCCATTGTCAAAGAACCTGTATCCAAGTTTCGCGATGAAATTGCCAAAACACAGAAGTACTGGACGACAAGTTGAACCTCTTTCTTTTCCTCAATAACGCTTTCAGCCTTAACTGAACTGTATTGTATTTTTTGTCTGTTTGTGATATTTCCGGGTTTGATCCCTCCGTATTTGCAATAGCGATCGCTCGTTTTTTCCCCACTCTAGACAGTGATTATGATTATTATTTGAATGTTTTATTTTTTGATAATCTCTTTAGCAACATTTTTATCATCACCATAAATTTTTGTAATAGAAAAAGCTCTAGTATTAAAGCAGCAAGTAAGAATATAATAATTTCTTAATCAGGGTTTGTAGCAATTAGTGCTTCATTAACTTAAAATTTGACGATTATTAGGTCAGGTAAACCGAAAAGTTTAAGCCGCGTTTCCTTTAACTTTTCGCTTTATCCTGCCAAAGAAACTTGGCGAACTATTAGGTATCAACGAATAATGTTTAAACGTCGCACAATACTAGCTGGTCTGACTGTGCTAGCCTTCACGCTGGCTGTGAGTACTAAAGTATATGGACAGTCCACAACTGGGCCAGAAGCTTGGGAGACTGTCTACAATAATGCGGTTGCTGGGGCAACAACAACAATTTCAGTTCCGCTTTTGCAGCCTTTATTATCACTTGTCTTAGACATCTTCTACGAATTGGCAGGTTTTTGGGGCGGTTAATTCTTTGTCTCATACCTAAAAAAAGTCTAAATAGAGGCTGTTGCAGTGTCATTTTTTGGTCATTTCTACGCCTGAGATGGCGTTCCGCCCAGCATAGGTGATCACCTACGGTGGGACGTAACCCATCGCCTAGCTATATCTCTCATTCGTTAACGCAGATTTCCCATAGCCAAATATTCCATAAACCGTGAGGACTCTTCTTTCTATGTTCAAACCTCGCACAATTTTTAGTGCCTTAACTGCGATTATCCTAGCGTTTGTTATCAGCACACAGATATATATACAACCCGCAGTAGCCGCTGGAGGAACGTGTAATCCAACTGCGGCTAACCTACCTATATGCCCAAGTGCAGCACCGGCAGAGTCAGCTAGTTTCATTGACCCAACTGCAACAATCATCAATCCCACAAATATTAGCTTGGGGGAAAATGTTTACGTCGCTCCATTTGCAGAGTTAAACGCTACTGATGGCCCCATTAGCATCGCGGCAGATTCTAACGTCCAAGACCAAGCGAAAATTACAGCTTCCGGAACAGGAGTGCAAGTAGGTGAGCGTGTGATTATGGCACACATGGCCACAATCAAAGGTGCAGCTAAAATCGGTCTTCAAGGCTCAACCGGGCCTTTTACCGACCCAGTTACTAATACTCAGTTCAGCAATACTATTCCAGAGACATTTCTCGCCTTCAACTGTGAAGTAGACGGTGCAACTATAGAAAGAAACTCAGTAGTCAACTTTCTCTCGCGGGTTGGCCCTGGTGTTACCTTACCGGCTGGTAAAGTTGTCTTGCCTGGTAAAAACGTCACAACCAACCTAGAAGCTAGTAGCGGCACCCTTGGAAAGGTTGCAAACCTGACACAAGCCGACGTTAGATTGATGGAAGGTGTCGTTGCAGTCAATGAAGCATTGGCCAAAGGTTACGCAGAATTAGCCAGAGCAGACTTGTCAAATGTAAGAGGGATAAATTACGCTCCCGTCACCTCTTTTAACTCCGGAGGTCTGCCACAGATAGGTGGAAGTCCAACTCGTGATCCGAACTATCGTAACCGCATCATCGGTAATATCGTTCTGCAAGATTCTTTAGCAAACCTCAACAACAAACTAGCTAATAGAATTTCGCTGCGTGGTGATGAGGGTCAACCTCTTAATGTTGGTCAAATTGCTGGGATGGCAAACAATGTTGTCTTTCATGCGTTAGCATCAACTAACTTGACTCTTGGTAATGGAGTTGGTTATGGGCCTCGCGTTCTAGTTCATGGCGGTAGGCAGGTTGTCAATGGTGTTGCTAATGGTCCTGAGACTAGCGTAGGTGATGCTGTAGGGCTAGGTCCGGACTCTATTATATACAGTGCAGTTATCGGCAACAACTCAGCAGTTGGGCAAAAAAGCGCAGTCTTCAACTCTACAGTACCTCCCAGAACGCACATCAGTTCTCGAACAATCTATGTCGACAACGGCAACCTGATTTTACCTGTGGAGTGGTAAGCAACTGACTTTTGCATCATGATGAATCGGAAAATATTGTCGGTGCAATTACAATGCCTACGATTGATTGTGCTGTTCACTTTGATATTCGGACTGATACTAGGTGTTGATGACAGTTCATCTTTAGCCGCACAGAAGGTTGGGCAACCTGGATTTATAGACCCCGTAAATGCTGACATCACCTCCAATCAGCCTCAGGCGGTACAACCTCCAGTCACCGGACTTGTTTCTACATTGTCGGATGAAGTCGAGGAATTACCAGCAGAGTTAATTCGCTGGTCAACTTACTGGCAACTTTGCTGGGAACCATATCCCGAAGCTAAAGAATACGAACTGCAAACGGTGCTTATGCAAGGGAGATCTCCAAAGTTGGAACGTCAAAGCGATCGCTGCTTTCGTATACAAGCTGCATCTAATGAAAACCAAAAATCGCAAGGATTACTCAACCGTGAAGTAATCTTGTTGATGCATAAGATTCAGCTTGGTTATCGAGTGCGAGCTGTCTTAGATGGCAACCGCGTCAGTGAATGGTCTCCAGTAATGGCAGTCGGTGCAACTACTGTGTCTCAATAGAATCGTACTAACCCAAGTTGCGGGTAATGAATGAGCGAATTTTGAATTCAAAATTCGCTCATTCAAAGTATGTATGGCACTTAGTGCCAGGCTGGGCTATCAAAAATCAAGAAACAATTTTGAATTGATTAATTCAGGATGCAAGCCCCTGTATGCGCGACATGGAAAACAAAAAAAAGCGCAGCATCCTTATTTCAAGCCCCTGGCTTTAGCCATGGGGTATTAATTTTGAATTTATAATGCCGTACCTTATGAATTGTTTTGACAGGACACACACTCTAGGATATGGATGTAGATTTTTGCGATTGTGCTGCCAGGGTGATTGGGCAAGGAACAGCGCCACAAGCGGCGATCGCCTGTGGCAAAATCCGATGTTCCTGAACTTGAATCCTAGCGTGGAGTGTTTCTGGTGTATCATCAGGTAGCACTGGCACGGCTGCTTGCATCAAAATCGGACCACTGTCCATTTCTAAACAAACGAGATGCACTGTACAACCAGTAATCTTCACCCCAGAAGCAAGGGCTTCTTCTACAGCATGCCCACCCTTAAAACTGGGTAACAAGCTGGGATGGATATTGATAATCTTGTCAGGAAACGCATCGATAAAAACTGACGTTACCAGTCGCATCCAACCTGCCATAACTACCCATTCCACATCATACTGCCGCAAAGTTTGCACAATTTGCTCATCCAATTCTTCGCGGCTTTTGTAGTCGCGGTGGTTGAGAAGTACAGCAGGGACACCCCACTTTGCTGCCCGTACTGCCGCATAAGCATCTGGATTGTTGTAGATTAAAACTTGAATTTGGGCGTTTAGTTGCCCGTCTTTGATTGCTTGGGCAACAGCCTCAAAATTACTGCCATTCCTAGAAGCCAAAATTCCCAATTTCAAGGGAGATTGTGTCCGAAGTGTGTCAGCACTTATATCGGGAGAAACCAGGCTTGGAGTAGAATCAGGGCGAAGCGTCATAACGGCAGGGAGGATAAATCAGTAGATGCCAAAAATATATACTACTAAGTCGTGGTTAGATAATGATACAGTTGCCGCCTGGATTTTTCTCACTCCCGCAGTGATTTTTCTGGGCATCTTTATCCTTGGTCCTATTGCCTATTTGTTCTTCCTCAGTTTCACCGCTGGTAATTTCACCTCAACAGGGGCTTACTGGGTGGGGCTTAAAAATTATTGGCGCTTGCTTCTTAATCCCGATTTTTGGCAAGTTCTTGGTAACACTTTTTATTTTACAGTTGCCACGGTCATTCCCAGTCTCATTATTCCTTTAGGACTGGCTGTGCTGTTAAACGGTAGCATAGCATTGCGCGAAGCCTTGCGAACCACCTATTTCCTACCTTCAATCATTTCTCTGGTAGCCGCAGGTTTAGGGTTTCGCTGGTTGTTTCAACCAGAAGGACCAGTGAACGCACTATTAAATAGTATTGGCATTTCGTCAATTTCCTGGCTAGGAGACACGTTTTGGGCAATGCCAGTCCTAATTATATTAAGTATTTGGAAGCAATTGGGTTTCAATATGGTGGTGTTCTTGGCAGGGTTACAAGCAATTCCTCCAAGTCGTTACGAAGCGGCGGAACTTGATGGCGCGAATTCTTGGCAACAATTTTGGCACATTACCCTACCCGGATTACGACCCACTTTAATATTTGCCACAGTCACAACTGTGATTTTCACGTTGCGGAGTTTTGAACAAGTTTATGTAATGACTAGTGGAGGTCCTTTGAATTCTACTAATTTACTCGTTTATTACATTTATCAAGAAGCCTTTGGTCAATTTGATTTTGGTTATGCAGCAGCAGCAGCAACTGTACTGTTAGCAATAACGCTGGTGCTAGTGTATTTGCAGTTGCGAACTTGGGGTGAGGAGAGTTAGGAATTATGAATTATGAATCATCAAAAGTTTCATGATCCATAATCTAAAATTCATAATTTATATGATACCTGCTCTTCTCTTGCTGGTTCTTTTGCTTGTTCCAATTTACTCAATGTGTTCAACGATAGAAAACCGAAACCAACTTTAGAGGCAATATCTAGCAGCGTGTAAAACATTGTCTCAGAACCCTGACCGAAACTGCTGAAACCTTCTGGGCTAAGAATCCATACAATTGGATAGAGTGTCCACAGCACGAGATGCACAGTTACTAGCTTGCGAAATGCTTGCTTTGATCTCGGATGTTTGCGTTCAGCTTGAACACGGTACGGCTGCACCAGCAAGTAGATAATTGCTAGGTAAGCAGCGCAACTGACAATATACCAAATGTAGCTCATTGGTTTGGGTGTAACTGTAGCAACGAAGCCAGTCGCCAGCATATAGGCGTTTGCTCCCAATAAGCTACCTGTAATAGGCAGACTTGTTTTTCCTAAAAAAGTTAAATCTAGCAGCAACAGCGGCGTGGAAAAAAACCAAGTCAGAAATCGTACCCAATAAGTTGGACGACCATTGATAATATTAACTCCTAAACCGAATGCCATTGCTAGATAAAGTCCAGCAGCAATCAAACAAATGAAAAAATTTAGTGTATGTAGTATTTGCCAACGCTCATTTTTAGCATTATGTGCGCCGAATCCGAAAAAAACACTTCCTAGTGCCATACTAATGACACCAATCCACAGCCAAGTTTGAGTCATGTAGAGTTTTTAGCTTTTCAGTAATTATTGACTTTTGTAAATATTGCTTGCAATTATCCCAGTATTGCTATTTAAAAAAATGCTTCTAAATGCGTATTTTCAAGTTACCAAAATATGTATTCCAATAGGATTTAAAGACTATCAAAATACTATCAAAAGGTAGATTATGTTTATTAACTACATCACCTTAATGTTAATTAATTTGGTAGCAGGGCTGTTTCTGCTTGCCGGTTACGTATATTTTGGTGTGAATCGCACCAATCAAAAGCGTTGGGTTCCTGGTTTCGGTATGACAGGGGCAGTAGCACTTGTTACTGGCTTACACATGATTTTCACTTGGCCTGTGATTGGAAGTTACAATATTGCTTATGGCGAAACAACCGTTTTGTTTGGGATTTTATTTATCGGTACTGCGATCGCATTAGCTCAAGGTTGGGATTTACTTACAGTAGCAATCTATGGCTTCTTCGCTGGACTTGCTGCCATTGTAATTGGTGTACGCATTATTAACCTAGGTTTGACAAGAAGCCCGTTATTATCAGGAATCGGATTTATCCTCGCAGGGTTAGGAGGAGTCTTTGCAGCACCAACACTGTATTTCCAATCGATACGCACTTTGCGGATCATTGGCGCAATAGTACTGGTAGCTGCTGCTTTAATCTTCGCTTTCACAGGGTATCTAGCTTACTGGGGACATCTTGCTGGTTACTCCGATTGGAAGCCGTTGCCCATGCAAACACGTTAATGGGTGCTGAGTTGTGAGTACTGAGAATCTGTTCTAACTCCATCCCCTAAACACGACTTTAGCTATTTGCTAAAATATCAACCTTTCGTGACCTTTATCAAAGTATTTTGACACAAAAAAGGACTGTAAGCGCCTAAATTAAGCTTTTTACCGATTTTTATGAATTTTTTCGTAATTTTTTTGAGATTTTTACTCAGCATATCTACTTCTGGGGTGTAATCTCAAAAATACAATGATTTTCAGTATTTCCAATTTGGATATGTTACACCCAGAGGTCAATACCATGAGAAACTTTGCTGAAAAACAGGAATTCATTTTCAGTAAAATTACAGATCAATGTTTTCAACAAAGGGATTTAAGTGGATGCGACTTAAGTGGAATCGACTTGAGAGCAGTTGATTTAAGTGGAATTAACTTGATAGGAGCAGATTTACGCTTTGCAAATCTCAGTGGAGCAGTCCTCACTGGTGCAAACCTAAGTGGCGCAAATTTAATGCAAGCCAATCTGCAGGAAGCTTATTTGTATGAAGTTTCTTTGTGTGAAGCTAACTTAACTGCTGCTGATTTAACCCATGCAAATTTGTGTGGCGCTTTTTTATGGCGAGTGAAATTATGTGGAAGTAAGCTATGGGGAGCTTCCTTGTGTGATGCTGATTTAAGCGAAGCCGACTTAACCGAAGCTAAATTAGTTGAAGCATCGCTCATCGAAGCGAATTTAGTGAGAGCCAATCTCACTGGCGCACAGCTATGTGGAGCGATGCTGCTAGAAGCAAATTTGAATCAAGCGAACTTAACTGCTGCTGACTTAACATGGGCAAATCTCATGGAAGCAAACTTGAGTGAGGCAAACCTTTGGGAGGCAAATTTGACGAATGCAAAACTACAAGGTGCTATCATGCCTGACGGAACAATTCACCAACCTCATATATTCTTTTTTTAATTTAGGGAAAGTGACTCGTCTTTAGTGTAGAGACGTGCCATGGCACGTCTCTACAAATAGTCTCTAGAAATAGTCTCTAGAAATAGTTGCCAAATACTTAAAATTCTCGTTGCGAGAAAATAAAGATAGCTATTGCTAACAGTAGGATAGTGTATATTAAGCCATAGACAACATTCAAAATGAGTGACATCGTGTCAGGCAGCGCAGCCAAACCGTACACAGCTTGATTTTTTAAATCTAATCGAGATAAATCTGGCAAGACAACATACAAAGCTTGAGTAATGCGTCCAATGCTAGGATTGCTACTTAAACGACTTAGTTGTAGTAGATCTTTGGTAAAATTACCCACCAGATACACTGCAAATGTTAAAGCTGTCGCTAACAAGGAACTCGTAAACACACCCAAGGTCATCGCCACAGCAGTTATTAAAGATAACTGTAAAAATAGAAAAATTGCGGCAAGAAGAAGACTTGCCACAGGATAAGGAATATTCCTAAATTGCAAAAATCCTAGGTAAATCACCGTCATCGTGACGATGAGTAGCGCTAGTACTGCTAAGGCACCAAAGTATTTACCAACAATCAATTCACTGCGGCTTAAAGGTTTAGCAATTAATAGCAAAACAGTGCGTTTCTCAATTTCTTTGTTAATCAATCCTGTGCCAACAAATATAGCAACAATTAAGCCTAGGAAACTCATCACCGCCAAACCAAAGTCTAAAAACATTTTGTCCTCTGTTGTTGCGGCAAATTCAGGAAGTAAGAGCAGGGCGGCTGCGAGTATTAAAGCATAAAAACCAATAATGTAAAGGATGCGATCGCGCACCACTTCCCGAAACACATTGCTTGCCAATACAATAACTCTGCCAAAATTCATAGGAAATTCGCCATTAGTGATTCTTCCGTTATATAAAACCTACTCAAAGCTACTCAACAATCTTCATTGCTCATCACTTTGGGTTTCGTCTACTTCCTACAACAGGACTGGAGAAGTCGGCAACAAGACCAGTCCACAGGCTATCCCCGTCTAACTGACGGTTTTCTAGTTCCTAAGAGGAACCGCTTCGCTTCAAATTAATTGCGGCGTTCAAGTCTCTGTCTAAGCTGAATCCGCAGTGGTCGCACTTGAAAAGTCGCTCATCCAAGGTGAGTGTTTCTTTTTTGGTTCCACAGTTAGAGCAAGTTTTGCTGGACGGGAACCATCGGTCAACCACAACTAGCTTTGAACCATATAGCTCGCACTTGTAGGTTAGTTGACGGCGAAACTCATAAAATCCCATATCAGCGATTGTCTTAGCCAGTTTATGGTTAGCCATCATTCCAGACACGTTTAAATCCTCAATGACTACTGTGCCGTGGTTCTTAGCCAGTAATGTCGTGAGCTTGTGTAACGTATCTTTACGGATGTTGGCAATCTTCCTATGGAGGCGAGCTACTGCCATTTGTGCTTTTCTCCAGTTGTTTGAACCGATGATTTTATGACGGTTCAACCACTGCATTCTAGAAAGTCTCGCCTCGTACTTTTTGTAGGATTTAGCTCCAGCTATTACCTCACCAGTAGACAATGTGGCAAGGTTCTTAACGCCGAGATCAACACCTACAACGCTTGTCTTACTTAAGTCCTGTTGTCCTATATCAAATCGAAAGCTGATAAACCATCTATCAGCTTGGCAACTGATACTGCAAGACTTAATTAATACCTGTGGCAAGCGTTCATAAGTTCTTAGAACACCAATAACAGGTACTTGAATTTTGTTGTTCCCTAATATTTTGACCGTACCTTCCAATGTGAAAGAGTCACGCTTACCTTTTTTCTTGAACTTAGGAACGCCAGCACTTTTGTTAAAACAACGCTTCCAGGCTTCTCGTAAAGCCATCAATGCTTGTTGTGGTGTGGACTTGCTGCACTCGTAATACCATTCATTTTCAGATTTCACAAGTGCGACTAACCATTTATGTAGATCAATGGCAGTAGGGAATTTGATTTTAGAATCGGGATTCGCTTTGTTATGAGCAAGTATTTGCTTTGTCAAAGCTAGTCCCCAGTTCCAGGCATGACGTGCTACACCACAATGCTTTATCAATGCTGTACGCTGTTGGTTGTTCAGTTTCAATTCTGTCTTGAAACCTAACAGCACCTTTGCGTTACCTCCTTAAAGTTATGACTGAGACGCCTAGCTCTTTGGCTGCATCTCCAATACTGATTGTCATTTCCGAAATCAGTTCTATTCGTAGTTTTCTTCTCGAAACTACACATTATTCTCTACTCATCACAGAAGAAATGACAAGAGGTGATAAGGAATTTTGTTACAGTTCTTCTCCCCAATACTCGCTTCGCTCTTTACCTCCATCTCCCTCCGGAACCCTCCGGAACCCTCCGGAACCCTCATCCCCCTCACTCCCTCACTCCCTCACTCCCTCACTCCCTCATCTCTTCACTGCTGCGGTGGTGGTGAACCTGCAAAAAATGAAGTTTTTCTTTCGCACTCAATTTCGGCGATTGTATTTCTCTGCTCCGCTTTCCTGGTTGTTTGACTCGAACTGCTTCCAGACTCTATCACCGGATCAACTCGACAGGATTTTACTAGGTAATATCCACGGGGATTGGAACTAGGACCCTTCCAGATACTTAGTAAATCCAGTTTATATCCGTCCTTGACACCATATATACGCGGTTCAACGCCCCATAAAGACCTTTCTTCATATTCTGCCAAGTTTGTTTGTATAACTTGCCTGCCTAAGTTGCCCACTCTTTGTCTAGCATCGATTAACCACTGCTCTACTTGCGACCAGGGTTGTCCAGCTATTTGTGCTTCCACTTGCGAAGTCAGTTTATCTAAAATTACAACGCCGTTTCTCGGAATTTTGTCAGTAGGTTGTGTTTTGACAACAAAGGCACTGTCCTGATAATTATCTACTAGCAGGCTGGGATATTCATTTATCCAATTATCTGTCACAAAATAGAATTGTAACCAGCAACTGATTACCATACAACTGCCAAGTAACATAATGATTTTTTGGCGGTCTTCTATCTTTGGAAGTTGAGTTTTTGCTTCTGTACCAGTTCCTTCAAAAAATTCTGGAATTGCAGTAATGACTGCCGAAATTGTTGGCCAGAGAACAATTGTTCTTGGTGTAAAAACATCTTCTTGATTACCAAAGGCAAAAACACTGACTAAGAACCCAGTGATCACTGACCCTATTGGCATATTGGTACCAGGAATGAGTAACGGATTGTCTGTCGTATACCAAGCAGTACCAAAAATTAAAAATAACCAGCCGCCAAATGCAATTATATCTTTGATAGGACCTGTGGCAAGAGATGACATTAACCAAGAAAAAATACTGAGATAAATTAAAGTCTGCCAGGAGTACGCTCTCGGCGGGATAAATATCTTTTTTATTCGCTCGTAAACGTCTTCAATAATTCCAAATAAACCAAAAACATCTCTCAATATTTGCATATTCTCTCCTTGAATTATTGCTGAAAATTATTGAAATATAATCGAAAATACAATCCATAAAATTGGATACTTTTTTACGTATTAACCGAGCGAATAAATAAGATGATTGCTATCAAACTATAGCTAAGTGCATTTCCTATAAGTATTGTGGTTACTACATTGGTATTTTGCCATTTACTCTTCAAAGCACGACGGGAATTACGCCGTTGTTGAATTGGTTGAGGTTGCGGTTCAGCTTTTTTGAGTTCGCTTAATAACAATAACAAGATTCTCAACAAAAAATACTTAACTAAAAAAGTCCCAAAGAAAATTATAAAAGCCGTTAAGATGATTAATGTTTGTATATTTGGGGCTTGTAAACGATTGAAAAAAATAAAGTTGATTAATTCTGATTTTATTTGTGCCGGCAACACTGGATCTACAAAGAAAAATATGAGCCAACCAATGACATTGGAAAAAAGATTGATAGATACGGCATAAAAAGCACTCGTCTTTTTGTCAAATTTTAGCCTTGTATTTAAGACATACGCTTCTAGAGGAATTGCTACTAGTAAAAACAAAAAATTAAACAAAATTGCTCCAAGGGGAAAAATGCGGGGAAGTGGAAGTTCAGGAATTTCAAACATAAACAAGTCATCGCTAAGGTGTAACTTTAAGAGAGTATAACCGTAATATTGAGCGTGCTGCGGGCAATTATCTCATTCTTCCAGTCTTTTACCATGTTTTTGTTTTAGTATTTCGTTGTTGCTTTTGTTGCTTTTCTTCATATATCTCCATACCTTGTCAGGTGTGGGGTGTGAAGAATCCCTACACCCCGCAACGCCACTTCCCTAAATCGGGGTTGGGTAAAAACCTAGAAAAATCTGCCAGCCTCCGGAAAAATCGCCTTATGAAAGATGGTTTTTATGTATAAAAAATAACATTTAGGCGATTTTTCCGTCAAGACGAGGCTTAGAACCCGTTAACTTGTAATGAGGCACCGCAGTTTTTCAGTCCTTCAATGAAACGGAAACCCTCCTCTCCTAACGGAGACGCTGCTTTGAACAGGACTTCTCTGCGCACGGGACTGGCTGCTGTGCACCCTACACCCAAGAGTGCAAAACCTTGGGTAAGATGAAAGACTGCCACGTTACAGCTTTCATTCATATGACAAGGAACGGCATCGGTATTCGCACGGCTCAATTGCGATCCTCACGGCTTACTGGTCAAATTCACGTTTATGATGGCTCCGGGAAAGGCAAGTCACAAGCAGCTTTAGGAGTTGTTTTGCGATCTATTGGTTTAGGGATAAATACTGCCAACAATTCTAACCGTGTTTTGTTGTTGCGGTTCTTAAAAGGACCAGAACGAGATTATGACGAGGATGGGGCGATTACCGCCTTGCAACGCGGTTTTCCCCATCTTATCGACCAAGTTCGCACGGGCAGAGCAGAATATTTTGGAGCAGACGAAATTACGGTTTATGATCGGGCTGAAGCAGCGCGAGGTTGGGATGTGGCTAAAGGTGCGCTAGCCTCGGGTTTGTATTCAGTTGTCGTCTTAGATGAAATTAACCCTGTTTTAGATTTAGGTTTGCTTGGAGTCGATGAAGTCGTACGGACGCTCAAATCCAAACCACAGGAGCTAGAAATCATTGCGACTGGACGCGCAGCGCCACAACAGTTGCTAGATATTGCCGATTTACACTCCGAAATGAAACCTCATGTCCACCCAACAGCAAAAGCACAAGGGATACAAGGTATAGAAATTTACACAGGTGCTGGCAAAGGTAAATCTACGAGTGCTTTGGGTAAGGCGTTAAAAGCAATTGGTCGAGGAATCAATCATCCTGGGTCAACTCGTGTATTGATTATGCAGTGGCTAAAAGGTGGCACAGGCTACACTGAAGATGCTGCGATCGCTGCTTTACAGCAGTCATATCCAGAAGTGGTAGACCATCAACGCTGTGGACGAGATGCCATAGTCTGGCGCAACTCCCGTCAAGAAATGGACTACTTGGAAGCAGAACGCGGTTGGGAAATTGCTAAGACTGCGATCGCCTCCGGATTGTACAAGACCATTATCCTTGATGAGCTTAATCCCACAGTTGACTTGGAACTCCTACCAGTCGAACCGATTGTTCAAGCTTTACTCCGCAAACCCCGCGATACTGAAGTTATTATCACTGGTCGCTGCCAAAATCAGCCAGCATACTTTGACTTGGCTAGCGTTCACTCTGAAGTTTACTGCCACAAGCACTACGCCAATCATGGTGTAGAACTCAAGCAAGGGGTAGATTTTTAAAATAACAAACAAAGAACTCACAACTCACAACGGGAGCAATGTTTTCTATAGGACTGCGTGGAGAGTCGAGGTTGCAAGAGCGCGGATAAATCTCTAGGATAAAAAAAAAGAATTTTCTTGTTGAAACCCCTTACCTTATGGCATGGGGTTATTCTGTATTCTGAGTCCTGTATTCTGAGTTCTTTTCAATTATGGATAACAATACGCTTGACTTAATCACAGGGGGAGTGGCGATCGCTATTGTCTTAGGCGGCTTCCTCATGATGTTCACCACTGTTTTCACTACCAAACGCAAATAAGGCTTCAGTCGGCAAAAAGGCATTCCAAACAAACATTTTGAAACAAGACAGACGCCATCTATGTCATAAGATGTGCAAGAAGCGCGATCTGCAAAGTTTGTGAGTGTGATGAATGTCAAATATTGTTAAGCTTAAGCGCCAATCTCGTAACCGAAAACTCAAGCGAAAGCCCATTGGTTTGCTTTTGGTGATTTTGGGTTGGAGTTTAGCTATGGGATGGCTGTTAGCCTTGGCAACTCATGCCCAAGGGGCAACTCCTTCAGAGGTAGGGACTGTTGACGTAGTGCCTGCACAATACCAGCTTGGACAAGAAGTGTATATAGAAAACTGCTCCACTTGTCACATTGCCCTACCACCTGCTGTTTTGCCTACCCAAACTTGGAAAAATCTCCTGGAAGACACACAACATTACGGCGCACAGTTAAAGCCTTTGGTCGATCCGCCACGGATTTTAGTATGGAGGTATATTACAGCTTTTTCCCGTGTCCAACTACAAGACGAACAAACACCATATCGTGTCAATAGTTCCCGGTATTTCAAAGCTTTGCATCCCAAAGTCAAACTACCCAACCCTGTGGAGATTGGCAGCTGTGTGAGCTGTCATCCCAGTGCTGCGGACTTTAACTTTCGTCGCCTGACTCCGGAGTGGGAGAACTCGCAGTAATCGAGTGACGAAGACAAATCAATTCACGCCGCATTAAGAATCTCTCCCTCACTCCCCCACTCCCTCATCTCCCTCATCTCCCTCATCTCCCTCACTCCCTCACTCCCTCACTCCCTCATCTCCTTGTTGGGCGATCGCTACTTCTGCTTAGTCGGGCTTCTCTGCTTCATTAGGAGGCAAAATGATACTATTAAAATAGTTTAAATTTACAGCGGTTTCGTGTAAGGTGGGCATTGCTCACCATTATCTCAAATGTGTATCACATAGGGTTTTCTGGGCTTTAGCCCTACCTACGATTTGTGGTCTAATCATAGAATAAGCGCTGTAAGCTCAAAATTAAAACCAATCATTTAGTAAGCTGATTAACTTGTACTGCTGCTGTTTTTTAGCAAATCCTTATGTATTACCCATCCAAAACAACAAAGGCGAGGTAGCGCGTAGCAAAGCCAGCGCCTTAGGCGGGTTTCCCCGAGTGTGCGCTCCTGCCGTTTGGTTGGGTTAAGAGTTTATAATCAATCGCAATCCTTATAATTCCCATCCCCCTTAATTCTGTATAATCTGCCATGCTAAAGACCTTGTTGGGCGATCCCAACGCTCGTAAACTTAAGAAATACCAACCTTACATTACAGAAATTAACCTTCTAGAGGAAGAAATAAAAGCCCTTTCGGATGATGAGCTAAAGGGCAAAACAACAGAGTTTAAACAGCGTCTGAAGAAAGGCGAAACTCTGGATGATATCTTAAGCGAAGCGTTTGCTGTAGTACGGGAAGCAGGACGGCGAGTGTTAGGGTTGCGGCACTTTGATGTTCAACTTTTAGGCGGTGTCATCCTGCACTCAGGGCAAATTGCCGAAATGAAAACTGGTGAAGGGAAAACTTTGGTTGCTACCTTACCGAGTTATTTGAATGCCCTTACCGGAAAAGGCGTACACGTCATCACTGTAAACGATTACCTGGCTCGTCGGGACGCGGAATGGATGGGACAGGTGCATCGCTTCTTGGGATTAACTGTAGGGCTGATTCAGCAAAGCATGACGCCCACTGAACGCCAGAAAAACTACAACTGTGACATTACTTATGTCACCAACAGCGAGGTGGGCTTTGACTACCTGCGCGATAACATGGCAACAGACATTAAAGACGTCGTGCAACGCCCGTTCAATTACTGTGTGATTGACGAGGTAGACTCTATCTTAGTTGACGAGGCACGAACCCCGCTGATTATTTCCGGACAGGTAGAAAGACCAACGGAAAAATACTTAAAAGCTGCTGAAATCGCAATAGCGCTGCAAAAAGAAGAGCATTACGAAGTTGATGAAAAAGCTCATAACGTGCTGCTGACGGATGAAGGCTTTGCTGAAGCAGAACAGCTTTTGGGAGTCAAAGATTTATTTGACCCAGAAGACCCTTGGGCGCACTTTGTTTTTAACGCAATTAAGGCAAAAGAACTGTTCCTTAAAGACGTAAAGTATATTGTCCGTAACGGGGAAGTCGTCATCGTAGATGAGTTTACTGGTAGAGTCTTGCCAGGACGGCGTTGGAGCGATGGACTACACCAGGCAATTGAAGCAAAAGAACAAGTAGAAATTCAGCCGGAAACTCAAACTTTGGCGACAATTACCTACCAAAACCTGTTTTTGCTGTATCCCAAACTCGGTGGTATGACCGGAACGGCAAAAACGGAAGAAGTGGAGTTGGAAAAAATTTACAAACGGGAAGTTACGGTAATTCCCACCAACAGAACCAGAAGACGCCAAGACTTGTCTGATATGGTCTTTAAGACAGAAGCGGGCAAGTGGGGGGCAATTGCTAAAGAATGTGCGGAAATGCACACAATAGGCAGACCCGTGCTGGTAGGAACGACAAGCGTGGAAAAATCGGAATATCTCAGTCAGTTGCTCAGACAGATGGAGATTCCCCACGAACTGCTTAATGCCAGACCAGAGAACGTGGAACGCGAAGCGGAGATTGTCGCACAAGCCGGACGCAGAGGTGCTGTAACAATTGCGACAAATATGGCGGGTAGAGGTACTGACATTATCTTGGGTGGTAATGCCGAGTATATGTCACGTCTGAAGCTGCGGGAATACTTGATGCCTCGGATTGTGAAGCCGGAAGATGATGATACGTTTGGCATTCATAGGGCTGCTGGATTACCGTCTCCCAGCACTGGCGGAGGTCAAGGCTTTGTCCCTGGTAAGAAAGTGAAAACTTGGAAAGCTTCGCCACAGGTTTTCCCGACTCAGCTTACCAAAGAAACTGAGAAACTCCTTAAAGAAGCGGTGGAAATTGCTGTGCGGGAGTATGGCGATCGCAGCTTAACAGAACTGGAAGCAGAAGACAAAGTCGCTGTGGCAGCAGAAAAAGCTCCCACGAACGACCCGGTGATCCAGAAATTGCGGGAAGCTTACAAGCGTATTAAGCAGGAGTACGAACAGTTCACCAGTCGCGAACACGATGAGGTCGTCGAATTAGGCGGGTTGCACGTGATTGGTACAGAACGCCACGAGTCGCGACGGATTGACAACCAGTTGCGGGGACGCGCAGGACGCCAAGGAGACCCCGGTTCGACAAGATTTTTCCTCAGCTTAGAAGATAACTTGTTGCGGATTTTTGGTGGCGACCGCGTCGCACGGCTCATGGATGCCTTCCAAGTCGAAGAAGATATGCCCATCGAATCCGGAATGCTCACCCGCAGTTTGGAAGGCGCACAGAAAAAAGTCGAAACCTACTACTACGACATCCGTAAGCAGGTGTTTGAGTACGACGAGGTCATGAACAACCAGCGCCGTGCTATCTACGCCGAACGTCGTCGCGTGCTAGAAGGGCAAGACCTCAAAGAACAAGTCATCAAGTACGCCGAAAAAACGATGGATGAGATCGTTGATTTCTACATCAACCCAGACTTGCCTTCGGAAGAGTGGGAATTAGACAAGTTAGTTGATAAAGTCAAGGAATTCGTCTATCTATTGGCAGATTTACAGCCGAATCAATTAGAAGATATGTCAGTTGGCGAGATTAAAGCCTTCCTCCACGAACAAGTGCGGATTGCTTACGACCTCAAAGAAGCCCAAATTGACCAAATTCAAGCCGGATTAATGCGCCAAGCTGAACGGTTCTTTATCTTGCAGCGGATTGATACCCTCTGGCGGGAACACCTGCAACAGATGGATGCCTTACGCGAATCCGTGGGATTGCGGGGTTACGGTCAAAAAGACCCATTGATTGAGTACAAGAGCGAAGGTTATGAACTTTTCTTGGATATGATGGTCAACATCCGCCGAGATGTGGTTTACTCCTTGTTCATGTTCCAGCCCCAGCCTCAGCCAGTGATGCAAGCACCCTCAGAGATGGTTTGAGGTCAAGCACAATAGATAATATTTCGCGCAAAGACGAGCCAGCGCTGCAGGAGGGTTTCCAACGACAGTTACCTAGGTTGGGAGACCCGCCTTCAGTACTGTCTCCTCCGCAGGCGACTGGCGTTGCAAAGGCGCTAAGAAGAACTTTGCGTCTTTGTGTTATTGAGTGAAATTCCCTAACAGTTTTCTATCATAGATATAGATATAGAAACCTTTGCGGTTTTTACTACGGAGTCTCCCACAACGTAAACACTCGTAAAAGTAAGCTTTGAGGAGTACCTAACTGAGGATGACGGGACTAACAACCGTTATCAATTAGTAAGTGGGAGATTCGTTTTAAGGAGAATACTCATGAATAAGCTTTTTTCGATAGACAAGCTGTCCTCATATCATCGCGCAAAAGTCTTCAAGCTTTTGATAGTTGCTGTGACAGCATTGGGAATCAGTTTTTTATCGCCTCAAGAAGCTGAAGCACAAAGTAATTCCACTTCCAGTCCGGGCGTGGGTAACATTCCCAATTATCCTATTGGGACGCGCATCTATCCGAATGGTGTCATTAACAAACCAAATGGAAGTGCGATTTATCCTGCCACAACAATTAATAATGGCAACGGCACTACCACTTACTATTACCGGGATGGGACGCGCATTAACACCAATAGCAGTACAGTGAGCCCTGGTGGAACTTTTCTCACACCAGGAAGCTCGAATGGAGGGTTACCACCTACACCCCAAAACCCTAACACAGGAATTCTGCCCGCGCCAGGAAACTTGAATGGAGGGTTGAACAATAGGTAGCTATCTGTTGCTGATCTTTACAGCTATAGCGCAACTCAATTGAATGAAGTACAGATAAATTTCGTGTCCATCTGTGTCTATCTGTGGTTCATTATTTCTTTGGTGTACCTTACCCAATTGCAAACCAGTATAACTTGCAAAAATCTCAAAAGGGAAATTCCACCTCAAGACTCCTTAGAGCTTTAGCTTTTGAGGAGTTCAATTTGTATGAATCGGAATCAGCTTAAGTGTCTCACCAGGGTGAGTTGTGACCTTGTTGTGTTGCCACATTGCATGATATTGAATCTTGCGCCAAAAGTCAACCATATCTGTGTAATGAGTGTGAAAGGCATGACCTGACTGTCCAGGAGTGTGAATAGCTAGTGAATTGTCTGGATTTCCTAAATCTACAATCATTCGTAGAGAAGGAATATCGGTCACCTCGAAAGATTGGTTTGCCTTCCAACGATTAGCATTAATGGTTTCTCCATTGCCAGCAGTGGGAAAGGAACCACGGTTAAAGAGAGCTTCAATAGGAGCAACTCCAGACTTACCCAAGGTGGCATTGCGAAAGGTGATAGTGTGCAGTTTGCCCCAGTTCCAGTTTTTCGGGTTTTTACTTTGAAGGCGTTCCAGCTCATCCACGGCTTCGGTGTAGGCTTGCCGCAGAATTTGGTCGCGGTTTTCCACTGTAGGGGTGTTGTGGTTGTCCCACCAGGAGCTAGTGGGTTGTTTGACCAGATTATTTATCACAGCATACCAGCGATCGCCTCCATCGGGAAAGTACTCTTTTGGCAACTCATCATGAAAGGTATCTGCGAGTAAGTGCTTCCAGAACACTTCAAACAGTGCCGCAGCAGGCGATTCCATTCCTAGCTGCAAATCCCAGTCAAGCAGCAGTTTCTGGGCTGCTTGCAAGCGGGGAGTATTCAATGAGAGAGATTGCAACAATGGCACTAGCGTTTGTGCATTCAGATTCCGATTGTCGCCTTGTATTCGCTGCACATCGGCAAGGGAAATTGGCTGAGTTTGTTGTTCAATCATCTGAACAATGCGCTGTGCCCGGTAACCATACACCCAATCAGTGGTCATTAGGTAGGGATAGTCCTTAGTTACCAAATTGTTTGCGGTAGCAATATAACCTTGAGGTGGATTAAAACTTCTTGGCAACTGGTCAAAGTCAATATAGCCACGCCATTCATATTCGTCCGTCCACCCAGGAACGGGATACCGCCCATTCCCCTTTGCCCGAACAGGGATTTTACCAGGCATTTGGTAGCCAATATTACCATTTGTATCACCATAAACCAGGTTCTGGGCAGGTACGTCAAAATTTTTCGCAGCAGCGCGGAACTCTTGCCAGTTTTGAGCGCGATTCATTAGGGGAATCGCGTGAACGAGTCGGCACGGTTCTAGGGCTGTCCAGCGGAGGGCAACGGCATAGTTTTGCGGCAGTTCCACCCCCTCAGTTGGTTTGAACTGCTTCAGCTTAGGAGAAATATCGGAGAGTACCGGACCATGTCGGGTGTAGCGCACTGTTTGCACTATCGGCTCACTCCCGGCAACTTGAATCGTCTCTTTCACGAGTTGCATATCTACCCATTTGCCGTTAACCTCATATTGATTGGGGTTTTCTGGGTTGATTTTCTCGATGTATAAATCCATGACATCTGGTAGGGCATTGGTGACGCCCCAGGCAATGCGATCGCTCTGACCGACAATCACCCCCAACATTCCAGCAAAGGAAAAACCTGTCACGTTGTATGGACAATCTGTACCCTTTGGTGTACAATGCAGACCAACTTCATACCAGATAGAAGGCATTTGTACAGCCAAATGAGGGTCATTCGCCAAAATAGGTTTGCCTGTTGTCGTACGCTGACCTGATATCACCCAGCTGTTTGAACCAATGCCTATTCCAGTAGAACCTAGCAGTTGTTCTAAAGCAGCCATTGGCTTGGTGATTGACTCTAAGGCAGAGGTGATAGTGTCTGCAACAGGCACGGGAGCAGGAACGGTTGGGGAGACATCTACTGTACCCTCTGTTTTACCTACTTTAAATTCAGGTAAAATCGTTGGTAGGTCTTCAGGATAAGGTGGGAAAAGTTCTTCTACCTCTGTAGGAGACAGGGTTTTGAGCAAGAGAGTACGTTCAATTTCATGATCAAGGTTCGTGCCGAGATCGTAAGCCATCACCTTGCCCCACGTGAGAGAATGGAGCGGTTGCCAAGGTTCTGGTTTATAACCAGGATTGAGGAATTGCAGCACCCCATATTCTAAACTTAGTGAAACACCTTGCCGCTGCCGTAGATAGGCATTTACACCATCAGCGTAAGCTTCCAGGTTTGCCTTCATCTGTGTATCCAGTTGATTGATTTCTTGCTGCGCCACCCTTGCCCAACCCATTGTCCGCAGATATTTATCTGTCTCGACTTGGGAGGGACCAAACATTTCTGCCAGTCGTCCAGAGCCAATGTGTCGCCAAAAGTCCATTTGCCAAAAGCGGTCTTGCGCGTGGACGTAACCCTGTGCCATAAACAGATCGTGGGAGTTCGTAGCGTAAATGTGCGGAATTCCCCAGCTATGGCGATCGACTTTCACTTCAGATCTCAGCCCAGGTATTTGAATTGTGCCACTTTCTATGGGAAATGATTGCCTCACACTGTAGGTTGCAAGCCCCACTAGGGACACCGCCAGCACGAGCAGTACAATCACAGTCATCCTAAATGCTTTATGAAACCAAAGTTTCTGGGATATTTTCATTGGCATGTACAGTGGCATCTTAATTTTTGGATATGATAACCAACATCTGCACCAGAAAATAGCACCATAGTTTAACCTGCAGCAAACTCTGTAAATTTTCTTTTATGCTGTGTTTGGGCAAATTATCATCCGTTTCCAACCCCTCTTTAATGCCATGATTGATGTTGCTCAATATTGGGTTAGTACCACCCTCTATAAACAAGTCTTGCAACAAGCAGGAGAATTATTTAAGTAGCAGTGAAGAAATTCGGAGGGGCAGTAAATGGCATTGACTGGGGTGAGAATTATCTTAGTAGAACCAGCAGGTCCAATGAATGTAGGGTCGATCGCACGGGTGATGAAAAATTTTGGGTTCAATCATCTGGTGTTAGTTAATCCTCAGTGCGATCCGCTTTCACCAGAAGCGTTGCAAATGGCAGTCCATGCCAAAGATATTTTAGAATCGGCGGTATCAGTGGCGACATTGCCAGAAGCATTGCAAGGATGTACGCGAGCGATCGCCACGACAGCTCGTGTTCGTAACTGGGATTCCCCCCTAGAAAACCCCCGCACAGCACTACCCTGGTTACTGGAGAAACCAGAACAACCCGCCGCGCTCATTTTTGGTAGAGAAGACCGGGGATTGAGTAATGAAGAATTAAATTATGCTCAACGATTTATTCGCATTCCTACCAGTTCCAGCTATCCATCGCTGAATCTGGCGAGTGCTGTGGGAATTTGCTGTTATGAACTCGCACAAAGTGACGCAAAGATTGAAGAGGACACGGGGACTTCTTCCCTCCAGGCGTCTTCTAGTGAGCCTGCACCTTTGGATGTCTTGGAAGAATACTACCAGCAGCTAGAATCGCTACTGCTCGAGATTGGGTACCTTTATCCTCATACAGCAGCCAGCAGGATGGAAAAATTCCGGCAGTTGTACAATCGCGCTCAGCTACAAACTAAGGAAGTTGGTATGTTGCGAGGTATTTTACGCCAGGTAGAATGGGCGCTTGAGAACCGGAACAATCGTAAAGACTTTTGACTCATCGGTTACCATGTATCCAGTCATCGTACCAAAGCCTTTGATTATCGCTTAAACTAAACACAAAATGTTATTGGTAAGCAGAAATTGATTTGAGTAACAAGGAGCTTTAAAAGTCACTTTGAATTGTAGTTAGGGAGTCGGCACGAAAAAAACAATTCAATCCCTATAAACATTTGATAAGAAACTACCTCCGCCCCTAAGGTGAAGCCTTGAGAAATATGTTTTAGATTATACACTTATATCACCATTGTTTTTTATGCCAACCAGAACCATTATAAAAACTGTTTCGCGGCGTCAACCCGCCAACGGTCAGCAGGTTAAGCGCAAAGTCCAAAAGCAGGGGCAAAATAAAGTTGAAGTGCCAAAACAGCAGCAACGAGCCTCGCATAAACCAACAACGCCTACACGTATAAAATCTATTCCCCCTCTCACCCTTGCAATACCGACACGAACCAGGGTAGCAGCCCAAACAGTCAAACCAATCGCTACGGCAAAAGGGAGAATTCCACCGTATAACCCAAAGACACCACAGTTCAAGAATGTGGGGGCGCGGAAGCAGCCGTTACCCAGAAAAACCATTCCAACCCGAAAAACGCGGTTAAAGCCGATGGCAAGAACATTTTTGTATGGGCTACGGTTGTTAATTGTGGGAGTTGGTATCGGCGCAATTGTAGGCACTGTGTTATCAGTATTAGATCCTGCTACTCGCATCGCCACACCAGAAGCAACATCACCTGAGACAACTATCGGGCAAGAAGCACAACCACAACCTACCCAAAATCCCCCAGTAGCTCCTAGGTTATTGTTAACTCAGGAAATTTCTTCTTTAAAAACTGTTATACAAAATTTGGCAGCGGCAAACCCCAATCTCACACCAGGAGTTTTCTTGGTAGATTTGGACAATGGCAGTTATGTGGATGTGAATGGCTCCTCTAGTTTTTCTGCTGCAAGCACGATTAAAATTCCGATTCTAGTTGCTTTTTTCCAAGATGTAGATGCTGGTAACATTCGCCTAGATGAAACACTCACCATGCAGAAAGAAATGATGGTAGGCGGTTCTGGGGATATGCGGTACAAACCAGTGGGAACCCAGTTCACAGCAATGGAAGTAGCAACTAAGATGATGACAGTGAGCGACAACACAGCCACAAATATGCTGATTGCTCGCTTGGGTGGTATGGAAGTGCTGAATCAGCGTTTCCAGAGTTGGGGTTTGACAACCACTGCAATTCGCAGTCCACTTCCCGATTTGCAAGGGACAAACACCACCAGTCCCAAGGAGTTAGGGAATTTGATGGCGATGGTGAGTAAAGGTAATTTGGTGAGTATGTCATCACGCGATCGCATGCTGGATATTATGCGCCGCACTGTAAGAAATCATCTCCTGCCAACCGGTTTAGGACCAGGTGCAACCATTGCCCATAAAACAGGTGATATTGGGACAACACTAGCAGATGCGGGTGTGGTTGATATGCCTACTAGCAAGCGTTACATACTCGCTGTTATGGTACAACGCCCTAATAACGACTCCCGCGCCGAAAAACTCATTGGCTCAATTTCTCGTGCTGCTTACCAACAGTTTAGCCAACCTGCTGCCATACCAGGCACTACAGGCAGCACAATGCCCACAACTGGTTATCAGTCTCCAGTCATGAGTCCGCCTTTACCTAACAATATACCTAACAATATACCTAACAATATGGGAAGAACAATGCCGACAACTGGTTATCAATCCCCAATCATGACTCCGCCTTTACCTAACAACGGCATGGGAAGCACTGTACCCAACAATACTTATCAGTCTCCCGTTCAGCCCCCGGTGATGAATCCGCAGTATTATTATCCTTACCAACGCTAAATTTTCCTGCTTCATGACATCTACTACACCCTCAATCCAATTTTTTGCTGGCATTTTTGAAGAACTCAGCAACGTCAGCTTGCGAGGTAACCCTAGTTCTGGAAAGCGCATTGTCTTGATGAGATTCAATCAATTGAAAGCTTTGGAAAAATTTAACAGCTTCACCAAACAATCTTTAAATTCCATGCTTTTAACTGATGAGGAAGGTGAAATTCGCGTCACTCCTTCTTCCACACAATTCATTTTTGGGGGTGCAGAAGGCGATGAATTGCAGCGTGTAGAGTGCAAATTTGAAATTGAGCAGGATGACCATTGGGAAAGATTCATGCGCTTTATGCATCGTTATGCCGAGGCTAATGGGATGGCTTACGGGGAGTCATAGATTACCACTTCAAAAGTACATAAGTAAGTCGGCGAGAAAATTTATAAGTATGTAACAAAGGGTTAAGCAGAAGAATTAGAGTTAAATTTGACCAAGAAAGAATCATCCGTCAGAACTCATTCGTCAGAATATTAAACGCGTTTTCTCGTAATAAATCAAGAGTTCAGCTTCGGTGGGTATTGGTAGGCGCGCCCCCGAATTTATTTGTGGAGAAAAAGAAAATTTTTCCATTCTTAAATCCCCCGGATTTCATCCGTGGGGATATTCTGATTACTGCGTTCTGTGTTCTGCGTTCTTCTTAAACGTTGTGTACTGTAGTTTCCCTTTTCTCCTCTTCTTTGAATCCCATCAATGACAGCATAAAGCTTGCGTCTAACTCATCCTCAAAAGTTTTCGAGGCTAGTTCATCTTTTTTGAGGTGTTGCCACTCCAATTCAATTGGATTCATCTCAGAACAATATTTGGGTAGAAAGAAGATGTACAAACCCATATCTTCCCACTTTGACCATAACAGAATTACTTCTTTACACCGATGTATTGGATCGTTGTCCTGCACTTCGGACTCTAATACGTCCAGATGTTTTGGCTTCAAGTGCTTCAAGTTCCATCATCTGAATTAGGACTTACGCATTGACAAAATTTTGATTGTGTGGGTTTTGCCATAGTAGACAGAAATCACCTCAACAAAGTCGGGGTTTTGAACTAGCGAGGACATAAGCCGTCCTTCTACGGCTCATCTGGGTCAATGGCAAGGTAATCGTGCTCGTTATCTTGGCGCTAGCAAGAACTTATTTGACTTACGCCGTGTAGCAGTTATACATAATGTCCATGTAATTGCACGTATGTCTGCTCCAGCTTTTTCCCAACAAGTTTCTTAAACCCTCCTCGTTAACGATCGCTTTATCTAGTTCTTTGTTATTCCTGGTTTCTCCCCTCATATTATCTCTTTTTTGTCAACTATTATTACTGTACCGGCGCTCTAGAAGAAACTCGGTTTTTTCGTCACAATTCTGAATACTGAATCGGTGTTCTAGGTAATCTGGATGAACGCCCCAGTTAACAGTTTGTTTGACCCCCTGCTTTATTAACCGCAGTGACATCGAGCGATTTCTTCGGTTCATCTGCAAGCGAATGCCTCTATATCAGGACAATTTGCGACCGTAGTTGTAGTCTTCTTTTTCGCCTGACCGGTCGATAATAGCCCAATGTACTGTGTTGAGTTCAGGAATTTGTAACATAAATATCCAGTTAGCTTCTATGCTTTCCCCTTTTGTTGGGAGCATCGGTGTCTGTTGCGTACACAGGGTAATTTTAGTGGTGGGTTTTCGCATATAGTGGTAAGACGAGGGTACATGATCGCCATTAAAATAGGCGTATGGCACACCCACAGCAGCAGCATTAGCAGCGATCGCATCTACAGCCGAGCCTTCTTCTCTGTTGTCACCTTCAAAGCTATCGTATGCTCTGTTCAATGCTTCCTCAAAAGTTACCTGACCGCCTAAAGCTTTTTGTGCCTTAATCGCTTCTAGATCTGCCTCTAGGATCAGATTGTCATAGCCAAGGGATTTTGTCAGATTAGATAACTTTTGACTTTGCTCAGTATAAGCATAGCTAGACATCAAATTTCCCCGATCATCATAGAGCCTTCCCTCATCGGCTTTGTTATTCCAAACAGAGCGTTTGCTACCGAAAGAAAAGCCGCCTGACTCGGGATGCACCTCGTTAGTATAAACTCGACACTCATCTCCTTTTTTCAATACTGTCCCCATGGGAAAAGAGAATTCTTGATTGCGATTTATGCTTTGAATTTTCCAGCCCGATATATCTATGTCAACCAGTCCCTCGTTGACAATAGCGATATATTCGTCCGCAGAAGTGGATTCAACACTTCCGTCCGAAAAAATCCTGTTTATCCTGACGTTAGGTGTCGCATTTGAGAGATCGAGTATTGCATATAGCCCTTCTCCATCAGGACTGGAAACGAGAATTTGATTGGCTTGCTCGTCAGGTTGGAAATCTATAATCGAACTGCCATTGCGTTGATAGAGAGATTTAACTCCAGCAAAAATCGGATGCTGGCTATTAATTGGTTGATTTCCTGAAATTCCGTTATAGCCCTCTTTAAACTGTAAACCAACTTCCCAAAGAAACCAGTTAAAGTTATACCCTGAAGCATAGTCCTCATCTTCAGTCTCGGCAGCTAAGTAAACGTTCCCTCCGGCGCTAACCAAATCTCTGAGTATATCGTCATAAATAGTTGTTTCATGTGTAAAAATCGCATCCACATTTTCTGGGATATCATATCCCACAGTCCATATATGACCAGCTTTAGTCATTGTCTCTGCTAAAGCCGATTCAGATTCTGCTAAATCCGGGTTCAAGTAAGAATGAAACTTGCCTGGACGACCGCCCGTGAACCAATTAGCAATATTTTTTGCAAAAATTGCCGCGTCAGGAGATTTTTCAAATCCGAGGTTACTTAAAGTTGAAGCATCATTAGCGAGAAGTATTTTGCCTAATTTTTTGTTCATTTGAGGGGATCCTAAGTTTCAAGTAATAAAAGAGGATTTCTTCAGTTGAATCCATTGAACGGAGGCGTTGTCTTGAACAATTACTGTCAAAACTCCTGTTTGACTCAGGTGCTGTTGTGCTTTTTGAGCTTGCCAATTCATTAGCTGTAAGTAGGTTTGGGTATGAGCGCGTTCCAAGCATTAGTGCGTAATCATGCATATGTATCAGGCTCCCAAATACCGAAGATATTTATACGTCTACCTCAACTAAAGTGATTGCCGTACTTTATTTTGTTCTCATGCATGGAGCATAATTATAGTCTGTAGGACTATGACAATAACAACCAGATTCGTCCAAATATTTTAGGCAAATAAATCCAAGCCTTGCCCAAAGTTTCAAGGTTTCTAAGTCCGCTTAATTAGTTATTAAAAAATTTTGCGTCTTTCTTTGCGACGCCAGTCGCCTGCTGCGGGAAACCCCTTCGGGTATGCCTTCGGCACGTCTTCGACGTTAGCGAAGCTCCTCCGCTATTGAGGCACGCCAGTCGCCGTGAGAGCGGGAGACTCTCCTGCAGCGCTGGTCTCACCTCCTGCAGCGCTGGCTCGCCTTAGCGCCAGATTTAATGTAATTATTCAACCGGACATGATATTAATGGGTTTTTAGATTTTTTGGGCTTCATTAATCAGATGAATAAATTGATATCAACAAAAGTCAAACCTTAACAAAGTTAAAACAGTACCAGCCGCAGTACCAGCCGCAGTGCGTATGGTGGGGGATTTAAACCCGCCACCAACGCTTTCGGTCCAATTGGTGTGGTGTTTCCCCCAACGATAAAACTGATACTGCGGGTACTTGATAACTGATAACTGGTAACTGTTAAAAATAAACAGTATCTTTTGCCTTTTATTTTTTAACTTCTCTGATACCGCATCCCTGGCAATTGGGAAACTAAACCCATGAGTTCCAACTGCAACAAAGCGCTGGAAACTTCACCCGCACTCATCCCCGTTTGTTGGACAATAAAATCAAACGGTAAAGATTCTGAAGCGATCGCATCCATAACCCGTTGGAGTTCTGGTGATAATATTGGCAACGGTAACTGCTGTTGTAATGACGGCGATGCTTCAACAGAATCGAGTTGTGGTATTGCTCCCAGCATTTTTAACAGTTCGTCTAATTCCTTGAGAATGGGAGCAGCCCCTTGGCTGAGTAATTTTAAACACCCTTGAGATGGGTAATCATCCAGTCTTCCTGGTAGGACATAGACATCTCGCCCAAAATCATTTGCGTAACTTGCGGTAATCAAAGCACCCGATTTTATCGGTGCTTCCATCACCAGAACAGCACGGCTCAAACCTGCGATAATTCTGTTGCGACGAGGGAAGTGCGTACGATCGGGTGGCGTTTTCGCTGGATACTCACTTACAACCAACCCAGCCGTCAAAATCTGCTTGTACAGTTCTCGATTTTTGGATGGATATACGACATCTACGCCAGTACCTAAAACTGCGATCGTGCGTCCTCCAGCTTTCATCGTAGCGGTGTGACTTTCAGTATCTATTCCCTCTGCTAAGCCAGAAACTACAGTGAACCCATTTTTAGCCAAAGCCGTACTAATTTGGCGAGTCCAACGAATACCATACTCCGAAGGTTGGCGTGTACCTACAATTCCAACGAGTTGTTTTTGTCCAAGATTTTCTTGCAAGTCTACTTCACCACGATAGTAGACAATCGGCGGTGGACTGGGAATTTCCAGCAGTAACCGGGGATAGTCTGCATCTGCTGGTGTCCAGAAATTCGGGTTTTGCTCTTGGTGTTGCACAAGAAATTGTTCAGGTTGCAGACGGGAACGTTGTTGCACGACCTTTTGCAGAGTCTGAAAACCAAAACCTTCTACTTTTCCCAACTGGGCAGGCTTAGCTTCCCAAGCTGCTGCCAGTGTACCAAAATGCTGCTGCAACCGTTGTAGTAAAACTGGACCAACCCCAGAAATTTGCGACCAAGCTAGCCAGTATGCACGTTCTTGCCCCAATAGTCCATCCTCACGTCTTCTGGGTTTATTATTCCCAAATTGAAAAAGCAAAGCGGACTTCCAAAAAATAAAATCTAAACTGCCTGTGGAGGAATAAGCGCGTGGATGTTGCTGTATGTTTTCCGACTTAGGGTATCTGGAGTAATGACCAATGAAGCAGGAAATTTTTTCAAGGCGACGTAGGAGTTGCCCCATCCTCAGTCGTAAGACAGGATGGGGAGGATAATTAAATAGTCAAAAACTTTGCTAAACTTAGTCAAAGTTTGGGAATTTAAGAAAGTTTTTCACAGAGCTTGTGTTGTATAATTAAGTTAATGCCGAAAACCAAGGCTAAAATTTCTGGTTTGTAAACCACAGTCGCGGTCATTACTAGCAAGCCTGTAAAAAGGTCAAACGGGAAGTCCACAGTTTGTTAAATTAGCTGAAAATAACGGGTGACAAATGACTAAAAGCCTCAAAAAGGTTATTCGTTTCGATACATAGGGTGGGCTACACCCGAATTTACGCTTGTGGACAAGAAGGAGCCGACTCTCTTGATAGAAGCAAGAAGCAGACCCTCTAAAGGAAACTTTAGTTGAATGGCTAGCTTTAAATAAGTTTGGTCAAGTTTTGTATAGCAGAATGTCACGTTTTTATCCGCAGTCCAAATGTTGTATCAAAAAGGCTCAAGCATTCTTGCCTGAGCCACTGCTAAATAAAATTAATTTCCTAGATTAATGGGTTAGCTCAAAGAGCTAAATCTATTAAGCTTAGTAGCGGTTGCGGAAGCTGTTGTTTCCCCGATTACCACCAAACGAACCTCTTTCTTCCCTGGGCTTAGCCTTAGTCACTTTTAAATCACGTCCCATCCACTCCGCACCATTGAGCGCATCAATCGCAGCTGTTTCTTCAGCATCTGTACCCATTTCTACAAAACCAAAACCGCGCATACGACCTGTTTCACGATCCGTAGGTAGCTGAACGCGCTTGACAGAACCATATTCTGCAAACACAGTATTGAGACTATCTTCTGTAACTTCGTAAGAAAGATTGCCTACATAAACTGACATAGATTGTCTCCGAAATTATAAATGTGTAGAGATTTAGGTTTCGGAGAAAAGTTTGTAAATACCAAAAACAAAAAGCCTGTCAATATTAAAAACAAACGCTGTTAACCGAATTAATTCTCACTTTCCATCATGACATAGCAGACAACTTTTAGGGAGGAAGTTGGAAAAAGCGTTATATAAAGTTATCTAAGCAATTGATAGCTAAGTATGATCATGGCACAGCTTAGAGACATACTCTTTACAGTTTGAATTTGATGTAGACACTAGGCTCAAGAGCGTGCCACTCAATTTGAACGTATTACGCGGCAGTCCCCACCCGAGCGCCGTAAGGCGGGGTGGGGAAGGATAGCGGTCAATCAATGGGGTTCAATGCCCCTTTGATTGACAATTTTCGTATTAAATTACGAAGTACTTCTGATTGAGTTCTTTCTGATATTTCGCAATATTTTTGCAAGTGTTCAAATTCTCTATCCGATATTCGTGTTGTTACCTGTTTCATTGTTGTCAAACTGCTTTCATGATGCTACCATTTGAATATAGCAGACAGGTCGATATGTTATGGCTACCAAGCGAATTACTTTTAGACTTTACCCATCAAGGGTACAAGCTAGTAAAATGCACTATTGGCGACGACTCCACAAAGATTTATATAATGCTTGTGTCGAGCATCGCAAAACCTCTTACAAGAAATTCAGTAAATCGGTAGATTATTTTGACCAGCAAAATTGTTTGCCTGAATTTAAAGAATTTTGGTCAGAGTACAAAGAGCTTGGTAGCCATACATTGCAAGACACTGTTAAGCGTGTAGATTTTGCGTTTAAGCGTTTCTTTAAGCTCAAGTCTGGGTATCCAAAATTTAAATCAAGTCGTTATTATAAAGGATGGACTTACCCTTGTTCAGCAGGCTGGAAAGCTTGTACCAATGGGAAAAACGGTTATCTAAAAATATCTAATCTAGGCAACCTTAAAATGCGTGGTCAGGCTAGAGATTGGGGAAAGCCTAAAACTTGCACAATCATATTTAAGCAAGGGAAGTGGTATGCTTCAATCACTGTTGACTGTGTTCCTACTCGTCCACAAACAAATACTGGCGCAATTGGTTTAGATTTTGGTACTCACCATGCGATTGCTGACTCTGACGGCAATGTGATTGAGAATCCCAGATTTATTAAAGTTGCTCAAAGCAAAATCAGCAAAATAGCTAAAACTAGTCGTAGAAAAAGACCACCCAAAAGAGGTGTTAAACCTTCACGACGCTGGAGAAAAGCAAATATTGCTGTAGCTAAAATACAGTCTAAAGTTGCGCGTCAAAGACAAGACTGGCAACATAAAGTCTCTACACAAATAGTTGGCTGTAATAGCTTGGTAGCGACTGAGAAGTTAAATCTTAAAGGGATGACTCGTAAGTCTAAGGGTAAGAGAAAGCGTCAAAAATCAGGGCTTAATCGTTCGCTGCTTGACGTTGGGATTGGCAATCTCAAAGACTTAATTAAATATAAAGTTACTGAGGCTGGAGGTTTTTACATCGAGATTCCGACGGTAAAAGTTAAGCCATCTCAAACCTGCCCTAATTGCGGTCATCAAAAAAAGAAAACACTAGCAGAAAGGCTACACCATTGCGAAAAATGCGACTATCAATGCGATAGAGACGTAGCAGCAGCAATGGTAATGCTAAATTATGCAAGGGGTATGGAACGTACCTCTACAGACGCTGATGAGTCAACCTCAACAGGAGTGCGGAAGCTTCAAGCAAGTTGCGAGGGAGGAAGCGTCAGAAACGTGTAGCTCAGCCGTAGGCGGCTACACGTAGTTCATGAAAACTCTACACAATGATATATACGTTTGTCTAACCAATTAGGAGAGTATTGTTTTAACAAGAAAGAATAGAGGCGCTACTTCGCCATTCGCCAGAATGGATTCCGTGCGACTGGCGGGTGAGGGCGCGGGTTTAAGTCCCCGTACATAATCCCTGATTTGGAGGTCTACAATCAGGTGGCGGTTTGAATCTCCACCTGCAGGAATTGCTGATTTCTGATTTGTGACTTCTGACTCCTTGTTCAACAGATCATAATTCATAGTTAGTGTTGTGTTACATTGGCATTACTTGCACTCGCGAAGTATTGAACAATTGAGAGGAAACCATTATCGTCATCCAAAAGCAACTCATTAACTCCCAAATCAAGTCACCTCAAGTTTTCTTGATTGACCATGAGAACAACAACCGTGGTTTGATGGATACACAGGAGGCTCTACAGCTAGCACAGAGCGTAGAGCTTGACCTAGTTCTAGTCTCGGAAGGCAAAGACGCTCCAGTTGCGAAGATTCTTAACTATGGTAAGCTTCAGTATCAAAAGAAAAAGCGTCAGGGACAGAGCGCTAGACCTACGGTAAAGGAAGTTCGGCTCCGTCCTAACGTGGGTGTGGCTGATTACAATTTACGTATCGAGCAAGCAATTCAGTGGTTGAGTAAAGGCGATTCAGTAAAGTTTGTTATTCGTTTACGAGGTCGAGAACATCAATATCGTGAACAGGCTGGAGAACTGTTAGAGCGGATTGTAACTGCTCTCTCGCAAGTAGGTAAAGTCCAGTCGCTTGATAAACGCTCACTGATTGCTCAAGTCATTCCTGCCTAAATTAATTTTCTAGGAATATTTGAGTGAACTCAAGTAGCCACAGGAACTGCCTATATCTGCTGGCTACTGCAATACTGCCTTGTTCTGTATTATTCAAGCTTTCCACTTCACAAATAGCGCATAAATATAAGCGATCGCCTCAGAAATGACTGTTCGCACGCCTTCGCTAGAAACCCACCATTTCTTGGGATCGTATTCTGATGGTTCAGCAGCAATCACTCCCACTTTGATTTTGGGAGCAAGGACTTGTTTGTATATCAGCCAACTTCTACGGGCATGGGCATCATTTGTAAACAAATTTACTGATTCTAGCTGGTCATTTGAATTTGATAACCATTGATGAAATGCCACGGCAGAGGCATGAGTACGATCCTTAATAACTTTAGGTGCCGGAACAACGACCAGCTTTTCTTTTGGTACACCCATTTCTTTGAGAGTTGCTGCGGCAATTTCTGCAAAATTCTTGTATTCAATCAGATAGGAACCTCTTTCCACGGGTACTCCTGTGGTAAAAATTTGGCGATAGGAACCAGTGGAAATTTCAGCAAACGCTTGTTTTAGTGCTTCGTCTGTTAGCCATCCTTCCACAACCAATGCATCCGCTTTGATGGGGGAAGTGACTGCCAGAAATGGGTGTATATGAGTTATCATGAAAAATAATAAAATAGCGGCAGTTGCGAACAGACTCACCCATCCTTGAAGGGTAAGCATCCACATTTCTTGCCGCTTTATTAAGCGAATTTTGGGGAACTTGTGCTTTTTATAACGAGTTTGACTAGGCATTACACCTTTGCTAAACGCTGTGCCTTCAAATATTGAAACACAGATTTATCCCCTATATCCGGAGGAATTGCTTGTATTGCTTTACGCACGGCAAACACCACAAATAAAATTGCCCACAGTCCTAATAAAACCTGTTCTCCCTGTGTTGGCAAGACTCCAAGCATATGCCCTAGCAGTAGTACCGGCACTATTGGTGTCAGTACTTTGGTTTCCAGACGATTGAAGCAAAATGCTTCTTTGAAGTAAATTCCTGTTAAAGCGACAAAGGTAAAGCCTACTCCCAGCAAGGTTAGTGGTTGGGTGTAAATGGTGACAGCTAAAGGTGTACTGCTAGATAATGCCAGGATAACTGCGGTTATGCTGCCAATAACCCAACAAACTTGCAACAGTCGGTGCAGAAACGCCATATATATATGGATAGTCAGTAAACTGACACCAAGCGCCAAACTGAAACAGGCATATAAAGGCGTTAGGAGTTGGAAATTTGGGTTATTGTTTAGCACAACCAAAGCGCTGCCTATGGCAAAACTGAGTGCAGCTACCATTAAGCCAGTACGGTAGATGATCACGCCTGTGCGATCGCCCTCAGTGATCGTAAATTCTCCAAACTGACCTTGATAAACTTCTGGTACATATACTGTTTGCTGAGTCATAATTATTTTAGATTTGACATTTTGGATGACTTGGTGGTAAAAGCAAAAAATTTTTCAATCCACAATTTCTATACTATTAAAAAGCAAGTTCCACCGTATCTCCCAAGTGTATCTGCAACTGTGAGTGTGCGTTACCGCGATTGATGGCAATTTCTACCCAACCGTGACTTTCAACGAGTGCGATCGCCTCTCCAACTTCCACGTCACTATAAGTTTCACTTCCTGTAATCGTTAACCCAGCTGCTTTAACATACCAGGTTTTGCCTTGCACGTAACTCCCTGGAATGTTGGTCACTAAGTTACCGAAGTGGTCAATATATTGAATAGAACCTGCTATACCAGTTTCTGTTAAAATACATCCAGATATATCCATTTGTACCAAAGTTGCTGAGTTAATTGGATTCCCCAGTTCTTGAAAAGGGACTCCCTTGGCAAGATGTGCAGCGACTGGTGCAAAAATATCCCTACCGTGAAAAGTCTTGCTCGGTTGAGGGGTTCTCCAATAATCAGGGTTTGTCAATTCTACTACTGCGATCGCTGGACTTTGACTTAATAATCCGCTGAATGTGCCATTATCTGGTCCTACCAGATAGCCATTGGCAAATTGTACTGCGATCGCCCGTCGCGTTCCTCCCACACCCGGATCTACTACCGCTAAATGCACAGTCCCATCTGAAAAGTACGGGTAAGCATTCATCAGGCAAAACCTAGCTGCTGCGATGTTTTGCGGCGGAATTTGGTGTGTCAAGTCTACCACCCTCACTTGGGGGTTGATTTGGGCAATCACTCCCTTCATTACACCGACATAAATATCGCGATCGCCAAAATCGCTGAGCATAGTGATCATGGGGTTAGGATGCATCTGGCTATAATATATTTCTGGTTGATTAATATATATGACATTTCATTTGTCTGTAACATAAGCTACGAAAAATTTGCTATGTTATGAAAAGCAGACATAGAATGGAGAAGTTAAAGAGGCTAATTGTCAAAATGACCAAGAACAGAGTGCAAGCAATAACAAAAGCACGGGAAGTGCATCAATCGAATATTAAAAGAAGCTTAGAACATCGCTTAGAAGTAGCTAGAGCCAAGGGCGATGAAAACCTAATTCGGCTGCTGGAAGCAGAAATGAAGTATTTCAGCTAAGTGAAGATTTTATTGTTCTAGTTCATAGTTTTGTTGTGTATCAACCCGCTTTGGCGGGTTTTTGTGTGTAAAGGGGACTGGGGATTGGGGATTAGAGATTGGGGTAGTGGTATATCAAACCAAAAATTATGTCTGGGGAAATATTGACCATCACCAAGTCGGGAGCATTTCCACTCTTGAGCCAGTCCCCAGTACCCAGTCCCAGGGTGACCAGTTAAAATAGCGTTCCAGCACAAAAATCCTCACCCCTAACTCCTTTCTTTGCCAGCTTGGGAGAGAGTTTAAAGGTGAGGAAACTGACGATAAGTGATTAAGCGGATTTTGTATTAGAAGTTATTTGACACTGGCTTGGAGGGTTTGACCAGAACCAGAGGAAGATAGTTCGCCTAGATTAATCTTGACCACACGATTACGGACTTCTTCTACCTTAGGCAGGGTAAGAGTCAGAATACCATCACGGTAATCAGCTTGTACCTTGTCATTTTGCACTGCAACTGGTAAGTTAATGATGCGCTGGAACTGACCATAACGGAATTCAGAGTGCAGGTGGTTGGAGTCGTTATGCTGGCGCTGACGTTCTCCGGAAAGAGAAATAGCATCACGAGTGACTTGCACATCGACATCCTTTGCCGCAACACCAGGAAGCTGTGCTTTTAAAATCAAGTTATCACCTGCATCAATTAACTCAACAGCAGGAGCCCAAGCAGCAGATGATGCATCATTAGTTTGAGCCGTTAGCTCATCAAACACTTGATCCATCTGACGACGAAGGTTTTCTAATTCTCTGAAAGGTTGCCAGTAGCGAATCATCATAAACTGTTTACCTCTGCATTAGTTACTAGTTACTAGGTGTTATTCAGTAATTCTTGCAGCGTTTCTACTGCTGACACCTGCTATCTTGCCCTAATACTCTATGCGGTGAAAATCCAGAGAACACGACATTTGAAGTAGTGTTTTTCCCACCTCGGGAAGATGAGTTTTAAACAGTTAAACTTTCATATTTTACCAAAAAAGAACTCAGAAAACAGTTGTCAGAACTCAGAAGAAAAAACGCGTATGCACTTGTGCGGTATAAGTTCTGTACAAGTGGGTGGAGAGTATTGGTATAAAGCCCCCTAACTTAGGGCATGCAGAAAAAAAGAATTCTTTCCTTGCCAAATAGAACATATTTTATAGGGCTTCTCGTTTGGATGAAGTAATTATTTATCTGTGTCCATCTGTGTCCATCTGTGGTTCTCCTAACTTGATGTATTGCACTCAACACAAAGAAGCGCTATATTTCTGGGGATGCAACTGTGTTCTGCGTTCTGTGTTCTTCTTAAGCTTTTATCAGTTTCTAAGAAGTACGGTTATCTTCATACAATTAAGTAGGGTTTATGAGTCTGTCCCAAAGGCAAATCATGAACTGAGAAAAAGTGGATGTGCAAGGAAATGTATATCCACTTTTTTTGACTTCACTTTTCATAAAACCTATTTCACCTGTGTGACGCGCCAACTGAGCTTCAAATTCACCCAGAAGTTCCAAACAGTAGCCACCGCGATCGCAATCAGGTTAGCAATGTAGGGATTGGGAATGAGGAAATTGAACACCAAGTTCAACACCAACACATTCAACACCAATCCCGCAAGACAGATGATATTGAATTTCAAAAACCGCTTCAAGCGCTGACGCCATTGCTGCTGGTGGCTGCTGACATCGGCAAAAGTCCACATATCATTCCACAAGAAATTATTGACAATTGCCACTTCACCTGCAATGATTTTGCTGCGCGTCAAAGGCAAACCCAAAGTTGTCGGGTCACTAAGCAAGTAAAGCACTGCCATATCTACAAATACCCCCGATAGTCCCACCAAGCCAAAGCGGAGGAAGCGATCAATCGGAAAACCGATGCGTTGAGAGAATTGTCCCACCTTCCCTGTAGACAGGCGCAAACGGATGAGGTGGTGGATGTACTCGACATATTGCTTCCACGTTACTTTACTTTCACCCTCTTTGCGCTCACTGAACACATAGCCGACTTCAGCAATTTTGCCGACGTTTCCGCGCCCGATGGCTTCCAGCAGAATTTTGTATCCCACAGGATTGAGAGTTTGACCGACTATACATCGGCGACGGATCATAAAATAACCGCTCATCGGGTCTGACACTCTTCCCAGAACCTCTGGTAAGATTATTAATCCTAATAGCTGAGCGCCTCGTGACAAAAAACGCCTGATAAAACTCCAGCTGCTGACTCCACCGCCGTCCACGTGACGACTAGCAACTGCTAAATCTGCTCCCTCCTCCACCGCTTGCAATAGTTGCAACAGCACATGAGGTGGATGCTGTAAATCGGCATCTATCACCCCTAAAATACTTCCTGTGGCTGCTTGCCATCCGCGAATCACTGCACTGGATAGTCCCCTCTCATTCTGTCGTCTCATCACCCGCAGTTGCGGATATTCTCTTATCAGAGACTGTGCTATCTTCCAAGTCCCATCTGGACTATCATCGTCTACGACAATTAGCTCGTAGTTTCCTGGTATTGACTCATCTAGCAAGTTACTCAATACAGAGACGATTTTTTGGATATTTCCAGCCTCTTTGTAAGTCGGAATTACCAAAGACAACAGGGGTTCACGATCTGCGTTTCTGGTTGCAGCCGGCAATTCTGGAATTCGTAATGCACCAGTGGGTACTGACAAGAGGGAATTAGGTTCGATGCTATTCATGTAGAGAGAACTTTGTGGGGGAAACAGCGCTTTTAGTAAATATGTTCGAGCCTGCTTTTGATGGTTTTAGTCAAAATTAATAGTTGGTTATTCTCGGTTTTTTCTTCTATCCAAAGAGGTATCTCTTAGGTATGACTTTAATTGGTATAAGTTTAATTTGTAAAGTTTTCCTCTAAATTATATAGTTAATTCTACTTATTTTTTTGACGTAGTACTTCACTATCTGGAATAAAAGTAAGAGTTTACACTTAAACTCTCTATTGAATAGCTAATAATACTGATTTTTGTCTTTGAAATCGCCATTCCTTTAAGGATGTAAACTACCCACCACGCTCACGGAGTACCGCTACAGTGGGGGCTTTAAAAGACCAGAGTTTACCGGACTAAGTGTTAAATCACTACGATTTTAAGGTCATCTTACCTACAGATACGTGATGCCAGTCTGTAGCTCTGAGGTTAACGATTAAACAAGCATATTGGGTTGAAGCTAGTGTCGTTGATGTAAAAAGCCTTTAAATCATTGTCCAGGTTCACATTACCCGAAAGGAGGGACTTATGTCCAAAGTATTAATAATTGACACTGACAAACGACCCCTCAATCCGATTTATCCAGCGCAAGCTAGACAGCTTCTTAGAAATGGTAAAGCCGCAATATTTCGTCAATTTCCCTTTACCTTGATATTGAAAGAAGCGCGTCCAGATGCTCTTGTTCAACCTTTAAGAATCAAGATAGACCCTGGCGCAAAAACAACTGGGATTGCATTAGTAAACGATTCTACAGGTGAAGTTATATTTGCCTCTGAGTTAAAGCATAGAGGCTTTGCAATTCGAGAATGTTTGGAATCAAGAAGGTCATTGCGTCGTAGCCCAAGAAATCGTAAAACTAGATATCGTCAACCACGATTCTTAAATAGAACACGGCGGCAGGGATGGTTAGCGCCAAGCGTATGCATTGTCGTGTTGATAATATCAAAACTTGGGTTACAAAGTTACGCCGATTTGCACTCCTTAGAAGCGATTAGCCAAGAACTAGTACGTTTTGATATGGAGTTAATGCGTAATCCAGATATCCAAGGGAAAGAATATCAGCAAGGCACACTTACTGGTTACGAAACACGTGAATATTTACTTGAGAAGTGGAATAGACAATGTGCTTATTGCGGAATTAAAGACGTTCCACTTCAAATAGAACACATTCATCCAAGAGCTAAAGGAGGAACTAATTCGATTACGAACCTGACTCTAAGTTGTGAAAAATGCAACATCAAAAAGGGGACTAAAGATGTTAAGGATTTTCTTAAAAAAGACTCATCAAGGTTAGAAAGAATTCTTAAACAAGCTAAAAAACCGTTGGTGGATGCAGCAGCAGTCAATACAACTAGATTCAAATTGTTTGAAGTTTTAAAAGCGACTGGATTGCCAGTTGAAACTAGTTCAGGTGGCTTAACTAAATTCAACCGCAATCAACAAAACTTAGAAAAAACTCATTGGATAGATGCAGCTTGTGTTGGTACCACACCAGAAAAATTAATTGTCAAAGGAGTTAAACCATTGCTCATTCAAGCAGTAGGACACGGTTCTAGGCAATCATGCCGAACTGATAAATATGGATTTCCAAACCGACACGTACCAAGAAATAAAATACATTTTGGTTTTCAAACTGGAGACATTGTTAAAGCAATTGTCAAAACTGGTAAAAAGGTAGGGAAATATGTTGGTAAAGTAGCCATTCGTTCGTCAGGTAGTTTCAATATCTCAACTAAGAACGGATTAGTCCAAGGCATCTCTTACAAATATTGCAAACACATTCACAAGAAGGACGGTTACTCGTATGCAACCTAAAAAATTAGGAATTGCTCAACTGCCCCCTAGCCTGTTTGTGCTAACGCACAAAAACACCTACGGGACGTTTCACAACTCCCCCTCCATTCCTCCCACCACGCTCACGGAGTACCGCTACAGTGGGGGTCTCCTGGAGGTTTTAGATGAACGGCAAATCAACGCATAGCTGGGCGCTCCCTCCGACTTGGTTACGGTTTCTAGTCATCGTCATATTGGTACTGGGCGTGTTTTTTCGCTTCGCCAATCTTGACCGAAAAGTCTACTGGTTCGATGAGACTTTTACCTCATTACGAATTTCTGGCTACACAGAAAGAGAAGCGATCGCGCAAGTTTGCAATGGTCAAGAAATTGGCGTTGAAGATTTACAGAAATATCAGCGTCTCACTCCAGAGAAAACCTTAACAGATACTCTTAAATCTCTAGCAGTAGAAGACCCTCAGCATCCACCGCTCTATTACGTGATGACGCGATTTTGGGTGCAATGGTTTGGTAATTCAGTTGCGGTAATGAGAAGTTTGACTGCCCTGTTTAGCTTGCTGGCATTACCCTGCATCTATTGGCTATGTCTGGAATTATTTAACTCGTCGCTTGTGGCGTGGGTTGCAGTTGTACTGCTAGCTGTGACGCCATTCCATGTGCTATACGCACAGGAAGCGCGGGAGTATAGTTTGTGGACTTTGACAATTTTGCTATCAAGCGCAACACTACTACGGGCAATGCGATTAAAAACAAAGCTCAGTTGGGGAATGTATGCAGTCACTGTGGCATTAGGACTGTATACATTTCTGTTTTCTGGGTTAGTGACCATTGCTCATGGTGTCTATGTAATTGCAACTGAAAGATTCCGATTAACCAAGAGAGTTATTGCTTATCTGCTTGCGTCTTTAATAGCAATTCTAGCTTTCACACCTTGGGTAGTGGTTATTCTGAGTCAATCAACTCAAATTAATAAAACAACAGGCTGGACAGCTGAAGTTAAAATACCTCGGTTACTTCAGATTAAAGAGTGGATTGTTAACCTTAGCTATTTTTTCGTTGATTTTGACTACGATTTGATACGTGGTGCTGAAGGCTCTTGGTTAAAATTATTAATAAAATATTCAAGTCCTTTTATCTTAATTTTTGTCGGATATTCAATTTATTTTCTCTGTCGTAAGTCTCCAAAGCAAGTTTGGTTGTTTGTCTTAACATTGATTGGGTTTACAGCGCTACCCTTAGCAATACCAGATTTCATTTTGGGTGGGATACGATCGCAAACTCCTCGGTATCTCATCCCTGCTTATTTAGGTATTCAGCTAGCTGTTTCTTACCTCCTAGCAACTCAAATTTTCTCCAGGTCTGTCACCATGGCAAGACGGAAGCTTTGGCAGCTTGTCATGGTTACGCTCCTGACGGCTGGTGTCATATCCTGTGCAATCATTTCTCAAACACAGACTTGGTGGTATAAGGAGCTTAATCTTTATACTCCCCAAGTGGTTGGGATCATCAACCAAGCTCCCCAGCCACTTGTGATCACTTCCTGTCAGGGAACTTGGCCTCTGGGTGATGAATTAGCTCTTTCGTATCGGCTTGCTCCAAAAGTGCGGCTTCTGTTGGTGAAAGAGTCAAATGTGCCCCAAATTCCTAATACTTTCAGTGATGTGTTTTTCTACAACAATCCTTATCACAATCCTCCTATGCCGATATTGGAATCTAAGCTTGAGAAAGAGCAGAAATACAAGATAGAGGAGGATGTTTACCCCAAAAAGCTAGGGCTTTGGAAATTAGTAAAATAGTGAACAGAAGAAACATACCCCTAAATTGCATCTTTATGGGGAATTCGTATTAGTAGGCACCTGTCTTTTGCAGAACAACCTTGACAGTTTGCAGCAAAATTTTCAAATCTAGCCAGAGGGACCAGTTCTCAATGTAGGCGATATCTAATTTTACCGCATCTTCAAAGTTCTCAATATTCGAGCGACCAGAAACTTGCCACAATCCAGTGATACCGGGCAGAACTTCTTGTCGGATAAAGTGCGCTGTTTGGAACCTCTCTACATCCCTGACAGGAAGAGGGCGCGGACCAACCAAACTCATTTGCCCAAGTAAAACATTAAACAGTTGCGGCAATTCATCCAAACTGTAACGGCGCAGAAATTTGCCTACTCGTGTGATGCGAGGGTCGTCTTTGACTTTAAACAGAACACCATCCTTGATTTCATTTTTTGCTTCTAGGGTTGCTTGCAACTTTTCTGCATTTACAACCATCGTACGGAATTTCCAAATCTTGAACTTCTTACAATGCAGACCAATTCGGTCTTGCTTGAAAAACACTGGACCAGGAGAATCTAGCTTAATCAGCAGGGCAATCAACAGATAGACTGGTGAGAGTATGATGATCAAAATGATGGAACAATAAAGGTCAAAACACCGCTTTACCCAAAAGTCGCTACCTGTAATAATTGGTGCTGGAATTGTCATACAGGGGACTTCACCAATCATCCACAATACGGATTTAGGGTGACGAACTTCACTCTTTATTGGGAGTATTCTTAGGGTAATGCCAGCTGTATGGAAATGCCAGCAAACATAGAGACGATTTTTGATTGCATTCCAAGAAACAAAAGCCTCTACTATGCCCAGTTTGTGAAGATATTCAAAGGTTGTCTCTCTGTTACGTAGATCCAGGCAACTAGAGTCAGCACTTCCCAGTATGAGGTAGCAGTTTTCTTGCGCTATTAACTTAGTATGATCCTCTTGCTCTTGTGCATCAGTAATGAGAAAAACGGGATGAAGAACTGCTCCTCTCTTCCGGATTAGTTTAGTGGTAACATCAAACAGATAACGAGTACTACAAACAAAGGCTATAGAAAAGAACCAAAAAAGTAGAAAAGTCGAGCGCGAAACATAGTGATTTGGTTCGTAGAGGAAAGCAATCAGTAAGAGGAAAACTTCTGACAGGGAGACTGATTTGATCAGATTAGGATAGCTACGACGATGTATGCCAGCCCGATATAGTCCTTGGGCTGCTAATATCCCTATTTCAACTATAAGAGTAAGTAGTAGAAAAGATGTTTTTTGTGTCCAAGGAGACTGTAATGGAGTTCCATAAAATACTGCCAACTTCCATGCTAATATTAGAGCAGTAACATCTAAAAAGATAAGTGTTACTACCCGCAGAAATCTTATAGCTAATCCTCTCTGTATCCTTGTGCCTTTAGCTGACCTTAAGTCTGGTTTTAAACTTGCTACTGATAAATATCTGGAAGCCACGATCCTAACCCTCCTGTATTTTTGCTGTTAGCTGTACTCTTGATTCGGTTGATAAGTCAGATATGCTTGATTGACAAAACAATGCGGATTGCGATATTTAGCTACTCAAAGCATTCAGTAGATAGGAACGCAAGAGCCATATTGACTGCTCTGTAAGTCATTACAGGTAGTCACACTCATTACAGCCAAGGTGGGAACACTAAGAAATACACTAATAAAATGGAAAGCTGGGTTTAACGTTTTGGAGCTCCCTCAAACGCTCTTGCCAGTGCATTCCATGCCAACTTAGGTTTGAGGTTTGAGTCCAGTGGTAAAGGACGCACTGGCGCTTTGTCTGAACGTGGAATGTATGATGAGTGCCAGGTGTAGCGATCGCTCAATCCCCAAGTTAATACTGCAATGACTGCTCGCTCATCTAGCACCACTGAAAGATAGTCTTCATAGGTACTAGCGACAATGCGATCGCGAACAGCAGTATCTCCAGGTAATTTTTGGTCTATTACATCTAGTTCGGTAATCAGAATTTTTAAACCAAGACTAGCGACATCCGCCAGAAATTTTCTTATTTTCTTAGGATTGAAACGAGCCTCGTGACCTCTTAGGTGAGCTTGGATACCAAGGGCGTGAATTGGTGTTCCTCTAGATTTCAAACGTTCTAGCAGTTTTAAAACAGCAGTCCTTCTCGCTTCTTCTTTGGGGGTATCATACTCTAGCCCAAAATCGTTGTAGACCAACATAGCTTTAGGATCGGCTTGGGCAGCCACACGAAAGGCAAGCTCAATGTGCTCCGGACCTAAAAACTCAAGCCACGGTGACTTTCGCAAACCGTCAGCTCGTTTGTGCTCTGGTTCAATCGCCTCATTGACCACATCCCAAGAGTGCATTTGCCCAGCATAGTGTTTGGTAACAGTTGTAATATGTTCCACCAAAAATTTTTCAGCATTTTGACGGTTAACTGTTTCTTTAAACCACTTAGGCAGACCCTGATACCAAACTAAAGTATGTCCTCGAAAAAGCATGTTATGAGTGCGGGTAAATTTAACTAACCAATCGCTGTAGGTGAAGTCGAACTTGTCTGGGGCAGGGCGCACACCAGCCCACTTTAGTTCCCCTTCTGGCACTAAAATTCCGCACTCTTGAGCAAAGCGGGTTGCAAAAGCAGAATCTGAGGAAAGCTTTTCCTTATGACCTGCTGCTCCATAAATCAATCCTTTAGCAGCAGCACGTTGTCGTAGAGTCCCTTTGCCAACAACTGTAAAGTTTCTTTGTCGATTACCAAGCGCTTGCAGCTTTTGGTCTTGATACTGTTTATTTTGGTATGCACCTTTAGCTGTAGCTATAGCCCCTACGGTTGTTAAACTAGCCAAACCTAGCCATAGGGCATGTCGCCTAGTCAGTAATCGGTTACTACGCATTGAGAATCTCCCGTAAGAATAGTCCGGCTATAAACCAGGGCTCCAATAAGTAACGCCTCCAGAGTCTTTTAGGCTCACTCAATAGGCGATAAAACCACTCCAAGCCCATTTTTCCCATCCAACGAGGAGGAGTGGGAATGGCTCCCGCTACATAATCCATGCAGGCTCCACAAGGCAGAATGGTGTTGGTATGGATATGCTCTAAGTTGTCTAAAATCCAGTACTCTTGGCGTGGCATACCCATTCCCACCATTAATATGTGGGGTTGATAATCATTAATGGCAGCCATTGTAGCCAGATTTTCTTGGCTGCCTTTTTGAGTATTGATGTAGCCATGAGCTGTAGCTATTTGTAAACCCGGAAACTTTTTCCGTAGTATTTTTGCTCCGCGCTCTGCGACTCCTGGTTTTGATCCGAGGTAAAACACGCGCCATCTCTTCTGGGCAGCTTCTGCCATCACGGACCACACCCAGTCAGCATAAGTGACTCTTTGCTCTCGCTTTAGTGGAAAACCAAGCAGCTTCCCTAACAATACCAGAGCCATACCGTCAATATGAACATAGTCTGCCTTGGCGTATAAGGCTTGCATTTTGGAGTCGTGATGGTAGAGATAAAGGCTATGCAGGTTGTGATGAGCAATAATCCATTTTTTACTTTGCTCAATAGATTGTGCAATCAACGAATTGAGTTCAGGGATAGAAAGTGCATCCACATGAATGCCGAGAAATGTGTGCGGTAATCGCTTCATAGATAGTTCCTTATCAAGGTCTATAAACTTAGGCAACATAGTGCATTGGCAAAGGAATTCCCCTGCCAGTTTTAAGGTTTAAGTGCTGAGTGAAGAGAAGATTTAGTCCGTTATGTGTTTATGGAAAACTGCATCGATATGGAAATATCAGCAGTGGAGTATTCCCTGCTGGTTAACAACAAATTGGTAAAACCTGGATTCAATGGAGTAAAGACAACAATCGCTTCACAACCGTTTCTTCAATATCTGCTCAACGCCTTCAACTAAAGCCTGAACCCTAGCTGTCCAGCTATGGTTTGTTTCTATCTCTTTGCGAGCTAAGTATCCCATTTCAGGTAACACAGCTCTCTGATGAAATGCTTCAACTAAAGCACGTTTGAGATCATCTTTGTCACCAGGACGAAATAAAAAACCTGTTTTTCCTTCACAAACTAACCGTTGAGCATCCTCAAAAGCTGAAGCTATCACCGGCTTTGCCATTGCCATGTATTCATAGAGTTTCATGGGTGAAAGGTACATTTTCCCCATTTGTAGTTGCACCTGTCCGGAGTAACCTACGTCGAATCCAGATATATATTGCGGCACATCTGACCAAGGCACCTGACCTATGAAAGCTACATTGCTGGAGAGACCTAGTTGGTGAGCATACGTTTCCCAATCAGCTTTCATAAAGCCGTCCCCCACCACGACCAGTGATAAATCCATTCCTTGGGCTCGTAATTCAGACAAAGCTTCAAGCAGCAAATCTAACCCTGCCCAGGCATATAAACTACCGACAAACCCCACTGTGAAACCTGTAAATACCCGCTTGGCTGAATGTCGCTCAGGGTTAATAAAATCAGTATCTACGCCATTTGGCACCAAGACTATCTTTTCAGCAGGGATATTGAAATCACGAACCAGAATTTCCTTCAAGGTTTCGCTCACACAGGCTAAAACATCACACTTTCGGTAAGCCCAAATTTCCAACCACTGAGCTATGCCGTCTAATACTAAAGCCTTTCGCTCAACTTTAGCTTCATAGAACAACAGCGCTTCAGCTTGTAAAATCCACGGTATTCCATGCCACTGAAAAATCCAGCCGAGACATTGGAGAGTCGCAGCGTATTCATAAACCCAATCCACTTGCTTACCCAGTTCTCGCCAACTTCTCCATGCATTCACAACACCGAGTCCCAAACGTACTATGTCCACTGCTAGGGTGCGGAAAAATCCACTGCTGATTGCCTCCCCAGAACCCATCGCAGACCATTTTTTGGGATATCTATCTCCTACAATGAAAGGCTTGACTTCCCAATCGAGTGATTCAAAACCTTTTATCAATCCCAAAATACGGGAACGAGGTCCAGACATTTCCGCATAGGGATGAGTTGAGATACGTGGTCCTCCAGCTAGAAAACATAGCTGTTGCTTCATCTAGCTACTCCAAATGTATTAAAAAAACCTGAATACTGCTCACCATCGCTTTGCTGCCAACAGTCACCTATAATCAACGCTTCATGGTGGACTTATATAAGCTGCTTCTTTTTTAGAAGTATTGATCTGAAAATGTTGCCAGAAGTTGGTGAAAAATCCTTCATAAGACAACCACTCTTTCCACAGATGGCGACACTCATATTGCAGTTCTATAAATTCCTGAGAAGAAAGATTTTTGTGAAAATCTGCAACTTTCTCTGCAATCTGTGGTAAGTCTTTTTTATCTACCCAAACACTATATTTTTTCCAGTCAACTTTGAAGTCATAAGGTAGGACACAACCAGTATCAACTATGATGGGAATGCGTCCACAGCACAATGTTTCAATCACTCTGAGAGAAAAGTTGCCCCGACCACGGCTGCAAAGAATGTAGTCACTCTCAACCATGTTGTGCACATATTCGAGGCGCAGTTTCTGCTTTTTATCCGGGTTGTTGGCATCGTCATAAAATACCATGTTGTCTCGAATTTTAAAATTTGGCTCAACTAATGGACTGTTGCTTAGATACTTCAAAGCCTCATATCGTAGGCGATGCCCCTCATAAGGTGAAAAGAATTCTTTACCCCTTGCCAACATAACTCCCTGGCTGATCAAGTCCTTTAACCTCGTTGTGGAACTGCCTGGATCAGCACAACCATCAAATCCCACTACAGGCTTTTCTTGCTTCTGCCGGATGGTAAGTTCATTTCCCAAGTAAAATTCGACTAAGTCTTCGTAGAATGCCGTAAATACAAAATCATTGGGTCGCCTTTTAGAGGCTATAAGGGACTGACGAAAAACAAAAGCATCCTGAATGGGGACTTGTTCATGAGAGCGATCGCCACAATAAAAAATAGCAATTGGCTTGCCAGCTTGCTGTACCATCTGGGCAAATTGAATGGCTAAAGTATATAGTGATTTATTAGCCTTATCTTTCCATGTATTTCCTGAGACGTGTATCCAATCACAGGGGAAAACGGCTATATCTGCTTCTTCTAACGAAGAAATTTCAAACAGGGAGTGACTCAGGTTTGCATAATTGATAAGCCCTTTCTCCCAAAAAGGAAGATTTTCTCCTATTTGTCCTAACCAGAAAGGTTCAAGTAAATGAACAGGACGCTTACCTGCAGGAAGATATTGGATATCTGAAAATATCTTTATTTTCATCTGAAACAAGTGCTGTAATTGTGAAGTTATAGAGTTAATTTGGCAAGCTTTTTGTGAAAATTTGGAGTTCAACTTTTGAACTTTATTGTTTCATTTCTACAGAAAAACTAGGAGATGCACTCAAATTTTTGTAACCAATGACTGCACGTAGATAAGGCAAGAACCAATACAAAAACCAGAACGGACCAGAATGTCGTCTGGCAAAAACAGTCCATGCTCGTATTGGAAAACCTTTGGGTTGAAGCGCCTTTCTTAAGCGATCGCCTATGGGAAGGTTAGTATCCACCCAGCTACCTTGAACAGAGTTTTTAGAGCAAGTACCTATAAATCCAGGTGCCACCCATACTGAACAACCTAGTTTGCGTGCCCTAAGTCCGTAATCCAAGTCTCCCAGGCTATGGATGAAAGCAGGATCTAAATTACCAACCTTTTGTGCAACAGAACGGGGAATGAGTACGCAGTTGCCATACATTGTGTCGCACTCTTGAATTTCCTGACTTGGCTGTAGAAACTCGTACTTGTTGGAGTACCAGTGCTTTGAACGTACAGCACCACCGTAAGTCGGTTTGCCTGTGATTGCATCTCTGGTTGAACCAACAATGATGGAATTTGGGAAACCTTTTTCTATAAGGTCATTGTGAGTTGCAAACAGTTTGCTCAGGGCATTTGGGTCAACTATAGTGTCGTCATTCAGCCAGAGATAATAGTCATAATTCTCCTTGAGAGCTTCGGCAAATGCCAGCCGCATTCCTCCTACCCAGAAAAGGTCGCCTGTACCCTTGAGAATCTTAACTGCTGGGTAATTTGCCCTTACCGCATCGCAAGTGCCATCGGAACTCCCATCATCAACTAGATAAACATCAAAAATTGTATTTTGCTTGTACAGTGCTTGCAAACATACCAAGGTTGTATCGCGCCTGTTATAACAGGTCATTAACACAGCTAGTTTTTTAGAATCCATTTCATCTGTCATAGACATATCCGTTTTTTAAAGAAGGTATGACAACTAAAGTGCTAGTTTTACTTGACTCGAAGATGTCATGAGTTGATTTTTTCGTATTTGCTTTATCTGAAGAGATGATGAAAAAGCTATTGATACATAAAAAATCCAAAATATACTATTTGTTGCCATTATTGTAATCACTTCACTACTATTAACAACTAAATAAAGCCCCAAAAAAAGGAACATCCAAAAGCTTTCTATTGTTCTAGTTATAAACAATATATTGACGACTTTATATAGAACTTTAAAAAAATCAAATGTAAAAAGTAGTAATCCCACAAAACCAAGTTGGACAAATAAGTCTACAAACCCGTTATGAGCTTGGAAGGGCTTTTTCGGATCCCATTCTTCATACCTTAACCATGTATTCTTGATGACATAATAACAAGCATCTGTAGTCCAAAACGCGTTATAACCATAACCGGTTAAAGGCCGTTCCAATCCTTTATCGATAATGAGTGTCCATAATGGAGTACGTCCATTAAATTCAATATCTTTTCCTAGAAAATCAACCACGATTGTTTCTAAATTGACTAAAATTAAAGTCGCTAATGTACTTAATATTAATAATGCTATTATCAGGAAAAATGCCCTATACTTCTTTTGCTTAGCAATTTTGTAAAGAGGTAAAATAGATAGTGAAAAAAGAAAAACTATTAAGCCTGTTTTACTAGTAGAAAGCCGAACCAGAATTAATGAAAAGAATATTCCGACCAAAGCTATCCAGCGATTACTGCGTTTATCGAGGACATTCATCAGAAAAATTGAAGCTACGAAACCCATAAAGCGACCCATATGTTGTTTGTGGGCATAAATACCCCTCCAAGACACAAGGTCGTTTACGATATGAGTGCCATAAGACGGTGCAGCAAAACCAGCAATCAGACAGCTAACTATCGATATACCACCAACCCAAGACAATAAGTGTATCTGCTGCCTGAGTGTGTATCGCGTAGCCAAATATATTCCAAATAAAGTTGAACGTACTAATGCTCTAACCTGTTCTGCAGTGTCGGGTGGACTTTCAGACCAGAAAACTGAACATACACCAACTGCAACTAAACATAATAGAGTTTTATTTGTCGTAGCAACATATGCAACTCGCTTCCATTGCGAAGCAACTAAAACAATTACAATTCCATAGCTAAGAACATTTATGGCACTTCTAACAAAGTCTGGTACTACAACTGTTTCGCCAAATAAAAGTAATAAAATAACGCTTGCTACTTCTAACGTCTGTACCAAACGTCCAAATACTTGATGGTTCAATTTCTACACTCCGAGCTTTGTCGTTGTTAAATTTCACATTGCTTACGGTTGCTTGCGTATTTCTTTTTTTAAATGAAAATAAATATCTAAATAGCGATGCACTTGGATTTCTAAAGTAAATTCTTTTTCTGCCTTTTCACGAGCACGATGCGACAATTTCTGATACCTATCCGGATTTTCTAGTACCCAAGCAATTCCTTTTGCTAAATCCTCAGCTTCATAGGGTTTTGCCAAGTAGCCGTTGAATTGATGGTCAACAATATCTTTTAAACCTGTAGCATTAAAGGCAACAACGGGAGTGCCACAAGCCAGAGACTCAGAGGCAGTTTGTCCAAAAGCTTCCTGAAAAGATGGCACAACCATAACATCCGCTGCTGAGTAAACAACTGCTAAGGAGAGATCATCAGAAAGATGTCCCAGATAGTTTGCTATTAAGCCTAAATCAGGCGGACTTTGAGGTTGAGATGCGCCGAAAATAACTGCCTCCAACTTATCTTTCCAGCCAGATTTGCTGAGTTCTACAAGAGCTGCTTGCAATAGATGAAATCCCTTTCTCCTATCGCTTGTCGCTTCTAATGCTCCAAATAGAACAAGTTGTTTATCTTGAGGTAAGTTTAGTAGTTGTCGTGCTACACGTTGATTAATAGGTCTATAGTTTTGAGTATCAAGCCCATTGGGAATGACTTCGATGGGCAAATCCTGAAAGAGGGAACTCGAACTGGCACATTTGGCTAACCAAGAGCTAGGTGTAACAATTGTCAAATTTAAATCTCTCCAAGCTTTTGCTTTGCGTTGCCATACCCAACGGGATAAATCCCAGTCTTTGCTGCTTTTAAGCAGAGGACAGGTACCGCAGGATTTTGTGTAGCGATCGCACTCTCCACTGTAATGACACCCGCCAGTAAACGCCCACATATCATGAAGAGTCCAAACTAACGGGCGCGGTAGCTTGGCGATTGTTTCAATCTGTATAAAGCCTCCACTCATCCAGTGCAGATTAATAATATCTGGATCAATCTGAGTCACCTTGGGAATAACCCCGTCTGGTAGCCACTGGAGAGAAAATGTAGTTCTATCACGCTGGCTGTAAAGCTTTAATGGCAAAACATCAAACGTCAGCTTTGCCCGTGCTATGCCTTGAGATAGTCTAATTTTGGGTGCAAGCACCGTTGTGTCATCGCTATATTTCTCTTGCACCAGCATTTGCGAGTTTACATTTATATTCTGCAACCCCTTGTGCAAACGATAGGTAGCTCTTGCTGCTCCACCATTGGTATCAGATGTGCTAATATGCAAAACTTTCATTTTGTGCAAACGATTGTGAATCAAATTCCAATTTCAGGTTCTCATCATGCTTTTTTGAAACCTTTCAGCATCTTCTTGATTTCATTCTTGAACAGTTGCAGCAGACCTGGATTATATAGAGTACTTTGCGTAAAGTTATCTGCTCTATCATCTCGAATAACAAATGGTGGATGCTTTAGAGGAAACTCTATTGGCTCCGTGGGGAGACTGTCGTATGGATTTTTTTTGCCAGAAGTGAAATGAGTTGAGTCTGAACCAAAGCCAATATTAGAAATTAAATTTACATTCGAGATAATGCCTAACCTATTCTGCACAAAGGAGGTAAACGTCCACTGATAAGCCCAACTTATACCTAAAGGATTCTCAGAAACAGACTGAAAAATATCGCTCCAAATCTTCACTGCTAGGGGATCCATTAGGATATCAGTGAGAAAACTTTTCGATTGAATCTCCTTCCAGTGCTTGATGTAAAGGTCATAGTGCTGCCAAGCCCGTCTCCAGCTTGCCCAGCCCCAACAGTGGTTATAGCGTGAAAAGTAGTAACTGTAATTTGTTCGCCTACGCCCAAACTGAACATTCTGCCCAGAGATTGAGGCAATTCGGGTATCGTATCTATATTTTTCAAGTAATTCTTCACAAAAGCGAAAAAATGTAGGATGCGGTAGGCAATCATCCTCTAAAATAATCGCCTCCTCAACATTGCTGAAGACCCAATCAATACCACTAGAGACACATTTTGCACAGCCCAAGTTGGTGTCAGAGTAGTTCTTGATAACTTCGCAATCCCAATCAACTCGCTCAATAATTGCACGAGTAGCTTCACATTTTTCTGCTTCACCAACACGATCCGCATGCGGTCCGTCTGCAATGACAAAAAGTTTCGGTGGTTTTGCTTGGCGAATGGCTTCAAACACCCTTTCAGTTGTATGGGGTCGTCTGAATATGATAAAAGCTATCGGTGTTTTCAACTGAAAATCTGACATTATAATTCCTACATCATTTCACAATTTTTAATACGAGTCATTCAATGTATTTTCAAGACAGTATTGTGCCTTTAATTGTATTCATGAAAAACATAAAATTTTATCCTTTATCTTTTTTGAGATATACAACATTTCTCATAAAGAGACTGGGTAATATAAGCGCTTTTGTCTGTCTAATAAAAAACATCCTTGTTTCTGGAAAAAATGCATTAGTGGCATACGACGCTATACATTGAGCAACAAGAGTAGAAATAGCAGCACCTACACCTCCATAGCTCTTAATCAAGAAGTAGTTCAAAAATAAATTGACAATGGCACCAGTTGCTGTTGTCATAAATGCAAACGACATGAGATTCTCTGCTGTTGTCCACAAACTTCTGACTAGTCCAGAACAGACAAATATTCCAGTCCAGATATGAATTGTCAGTATGACTCCAGCCTCTATGTAATTTTCTCCATAGAGCAAATTCACAAAGTGATCAGATAGGAATGATACTGTTATGGCAACTGCAAAGGACAAAATTGATAGGGAATCAAGAACTTTCTGTATCCGCTCATAGTACAAATTTGTACTTTCTTCTTTCGCTTTCACAATCGATGGAAAAACTGAATTAGTGATAGCCATTGGCACAAAATACCAAAGTTCTGATATCTTCACTGCTGCTGAGTAGATGCCCACGGCGCGATCGCCAATCATTTGCCCTAGCATCAGCTGATCCATTCGCATATAAATCATGATCACAAAACTCGAAAGGATCAGTGTCCAGCTATCTTTCAGTAACTCCTTGCAACAGCGAAAGCTAAACCGCCAAGCTTTAAGTAAATACCCTTGAAAGCGGTATGCAATCAGCAGTCCAGCGGCGCTCAGTACCATTTCGGCTGAGTATACCCAAGCAAATAGAATTAATGGAGCTTTCATTTGAAGCAGCAAAACTCTACCGCAACTGGCTAACACAAAGCCTACATTCTTAAACGCAACTGCGTATTTTGACTGAACTTGTGATTGGAACCAAAACTCAATAACGTTAAATGATTCAAAAAACATTCCCGCTATGATGATTCCAACCAACCAGTGGCTCAAGGTGTCATTAGGACGGAGTACCACTATAACTAGAAGCGCCAATACCATAACTGCGACTTGAGCAATCATCTTGAGGACGAAGGCTGTACCTAACACTTCGTCCTTGCAGGATGGTTGACGAACAATGTTACGTATAACAATGCTATCAAGCCCTAAATTAGCAACGGTGTTGAATATGGCAGTAAAGGCGATCGCGTAATTGAAAATACCAAATTCCTTCGGTCCTAGGTAGCGAGCCACCCAAACCCCTACCAGCAGTCCTATACCCATCCGTAGAATTTTATCAGCAAATAGCCAGGCTGTATTGCTGATAATATTGAGCAAGTTAGGACTTAGCTTCTGGGTTACTGTAGCTAGCTTATGAATCATTTTGTTATGGTTTTTTTGCCTAAATTGGATTAGTTCAATCCAAAATCTAAAATCCAAAATCCAAAATCTAAAATCTAAAATCTAAAATTTGGTTTACCGCTCTTCTTTAATTTTTGATGGAGCTACTTTATCTGGTACAGAATTGGGCAACATCAAATCATGCTCTAGATATGCTTTCGTGTAGTAGAAGTTGCTGTTAGGCTCTTGTTTGACATTCACACCGTTAATCACCATACCCAAAATGTTTTGACTTGACTGAGCCAAAAACTCTTTAGCAGCGATCGCACTCTCCACTGTAATGACGCCAGGACGAACTACCAGTAAGATACCGTCAGCTAGCTTGCCTAAAACAGCAGCGTCTGCCGTTCCCGATAAGCTGGGGGTATCAAAAATTACGAAATCAAATTCCTTTGCAAAGGAGGTGACTAATGCAGCCATCCGCTTGGAATCCAATAGTGCAACTGGATTAGGGGGTAAGACTCCAGAGGGAAGAACGTATAGGTTGGGCATGACTTGCTCTATCGCTCTTTCAATAGAAACGTGGTCAACAATGACATTCGACAGACCAAGCCCAGTCGTCATGTTCCAGACATGATGCTGGACTGGATGACGCATATCAGCATCTACTAGCAGCACCCGACGCCCCACTTGAGCTATTGCGACAGCTAAATTTGAAGCTATTTCAGACTTTCCCTCACGAGACACGGAACTGGTAACCACAATCGTTTGTATTTCCTTATCCGAACTTAAAAATTTCAAGTTGGCTTGCAGCATTTGGTACGCCTCACCAACAGGAAACTGGGGAATGTCTCTGCCAATCACTCTGGGAATTGGTTGCTTTATACCTTTGACGGAATAACTCTTTTTGCCACTGCTACTTACAGAAGGAATAATGCCCAACAGGGGGTATTTGAAAAGTTCTTTGGCTTCTTTAAGCGTTTTAATCGAGCGGTCAATCAAATCTAAACTGAAGGCAGTAATGATACCAAGTATGCCACCGACAACGACTCCACCCCCAATCATCAGAGCTTTTCTTTGACCTGCAGGTTTATCTGGTACCAATGCTCGGGAGACGACACGAGCATTTCCAATATTTTGGTTTTCTGCTACCTGGATTTCTTGCAGTCTCGTCAAGAGTGTTTCGTAAGTTGTTTGAGCCGCTTTCAGCTTCCGCTCAAGCTGACGTTGCGTCTGTTCTAGCTTGGGCAAGACATTTGCTCGTTCTTTGTAGCTAGACCGCTTTTCGGACAGTGTCATGATTTGTTTGACTAAACCGACGCGTTCTGCCTCAGTGCGAGCATAATCTTCAAGTAACTTTTGTCTCAGTTGTCCTGTCTGTAAATTCCCTACAGGGATTTGCTGATTGTTGCCAACCACCTGGTTGCTCCGCTCCTTTAGTAATGTATTGAGAGCAGCAACTCTTTCTTCCAAGTCTATGATGCTTGGATGTCCGGGCTGAAAACGGGTTCGCGCAAGTGCAAGCTGGCTTTGCGCTTCCTGGAGTTGAGTGAGCACTTGTTGAATTCCTTCGGTTTGACTTAATGCAGCAAAGGTCACAGCTTGCTGCGAATCGACTTTCGCCTGAGTCTGTAACTTCTGTAATCGAGCGTTGGCATCTGCTAGTAGAGTTTGGGCTTGAGAAATTTGGTCGTCTAAAGTGGCAATTGCATTAACTGATGCAGTTGCTTCTTCTTGCAGTGAGATGATTCTATTCTCCTCTTTGAACTTACGCAGGGCTAACTCTGCTCGCCTTACAGCTGCCTCTGTTGCAGGTAATTGTTGCAGAATAAACTTGCGGGCTGAGACTGCATCAGCGCGATTCGCTTCTATGTTATTCTTGATATAAGCCTGCATTACCTTATTGACAACTTTTGCAGCCAGTTCGGCATTTTTGTCAGAGTAGGAAATTTGCAGGACTTCAGTTCCTTTTGCACCTTCTACTTTAATATTTTTGGTCAAGTCCTCAATTTTGATGCGTTTGCCTTCGTCGTCTCTAAGGTCAAGTTCCTCAATTGTTTCTTCAATAACCGGAACAGATACAACTATCTCTGCCTGAGTATCTAACGGATCGCCTGTCATAGCCAAAGGCTCAAGCCGTCCTATACCTTCCCCCAAACCCGTTAGTGAGGGGGTACGATTGGTCTTAATCAATACACTTCCCTCTGCCTTATATGAGGGTTTCAATGAGAATCCCAACAAGGATGCAAAGGCAACAACTACAGCAAAAACCCCTGTTGCAGGTAGCCAGCGTCGTTGCAGAACAAGTAAGTGTTTTTGAAAATCTATCTCTTCAAAGTTTGGTATAGGTTCCATAATGGCAAATTTTAATCGTAATGATATCAAGTCTGCTTAATTACTTATAATTCCTCCTTGACCACCTTTTGAATTCAAAATTCACGCATTCGCTCGTTCAAAATTTAAGAAAAAGATTTTGAATTGACAGTTGGGATCTTGCCCCTGGATGCGCGACATGGAAAACAAAAAAGCGCAGCATCCTTGTTTCAAGCCCCTGGATGCGCGCCATGGGGTATTAATGCGTGAATTCTGAATTTTGAATTTTGAATTGTTTTGACCTCACCCCAACCCTCTGGGCGATTTCGGAGAGGGGAAGGAAGGCTCTTGAGGTTCTTCGTTTTTTATAAGTGTTCATTCGGACATGATATGATGCATTGAATTGCGACTGCCTTTAACGCTTAACCTCCAAACAAGAAATACTTGTTGCCTTGAGAGCCAACCATCCTTGCATTCCTACGAGTAAACTCGCCTACGGAAGGATTTCCCTTGGGGTCAATTACCCCAATCGCTTGTTGCCAATGTTCTACGGATGCTACTGACACCTCATAGCTACAACCCTCTTTGTGAGAAGCTTTGCTAACGTGCTTTTGGACGTGATACCACTTCGTTTCTTGGCACTGTTCGCACCAGAATGCTTCCAACCATTCATCTTCTAAGGAAACTGCGGTCTTAGCCGCTAGCAACATTAAGGCATTCTGTCGGCTGACTCCCCGTTGCTGGAGTTGTCCGGGGCGATCGGCAAACAATGTATACTTTTGACTCACACTCTGGAGATAGCATCCATCAATTGGGCAGTAGATAGCCCGTCGCTTTGAACGTTTTCGATTTCGGTCACACCTTCTCTGCAATCCGACCTCCCTCATTGGTAAACAAACTACACACAACAAGAAGGTTACGTTGGAGGGACTGAGATCAAAAAGACCATCGAAGCCCAACTCCGCTCGTCAACAATCAGCTATTTAATTGCAGTCCAATATACAGTCAGCCTTAGATAGTCTGAAAATCAATACACTACTAGTGTTTAAAGGATTTCCAACCTCAGGCTTAACAGTAGCTCAAACTTAATTTTTCAACTTAACTGAACCTACAAGAGGATACTATTTGTGCAGAACACCCAGCGGCTAATCGATCGCACCCCAATCACAGCGACTGCAAACAATCAATACTTTTGACTCACACTATCGATGTAGCGTGATTAACTCGACAGTAGTCGGTTACACCTTCTGTGCAATTTGATTTTTATTATTGGTAGACACGTCACACACAATAAGAAGGTGATGTAGAATACAGCAATTTTACGTAGACTATGACAGCCTAACTACTAAACAATAATATCATGTTTGTTTGAATACCGATAGTAGGAATACTAATAAAAATAATTGACGAAATTGCTTTTCAGTTAGTGGAGATAAATATACAGACTAAAATCATTGATTCATCTATCACAGGCAGGATAAGCCCCCCAGCCAGAAGAACTATATTGAATGCAAATGCAAACGGCAATATTGATTACTATGAGGACTCAAAGGCGGAAGCCCACCAGTTACACTTTATTAAGTAGGTAGGCGGGAATAAACAAACCTATATAACAATTTGTAAAATATGACAAAAAGCTTGTTTTAAAAGGCTCCAACCATCTTTACAAAACTTAACGTAGCTCGCTTTAACCTAGCGCCGTAATTCCCCATCCGCCTGTGCGGTGGGGATGTAAGGCGGGTGACAAGGAGATACACCCCAGATAACAATGGCTTTTAGTTATTGTTATCTGGGGTGTTCGACTTGTCACCAATCTCTTATCATATATAGCGTTACCATCTCGACAAACTTGTGGTAACAGAAGCGTATGTTGACAATGAATTACACATATCGCATTTACCCAGACCTTCACCAATCGGCGCTGATGCTTGATTGGCTTGAAACGTCGCGCAAAGTTTATAACCGTGCGCTGCGTGAATTGAAGGACTGGATAAACTCGCGATCTGGTATGGTGGATCGGTGTTCTATCGAGCGGGAATACATTATTCCTGCCGATGTGCCGTTTCCGTCCTATCATCGTCAACAGAACGATTTACCAAAACTCAAAGAGTCGTGGACAGATCTTAAGAATGTCCACTCTCAAGTATTGCAAACAACGATTCGCCGCTTGCACGATACTTGGGAGGCGTTTCAAGAACGGGGACATGGATTTCCACGATTCAAGAAGTTTGGACAGTTCAAGTCTTTTGTGTATCCACAGTTTCGAGAGAACCCCATCGTTGGCAATTGCATCAACTTGTCTAAGATTGGTAGTATTCCGATTAGCATGAGTCGCCCAATTCCTGACGGATTCAAGGTAAAACAGGTTCGGGTTCAAAACAAGGCGCGTGGAACGCAATGGTATGTGGTTGTTTCGATTCAGTCCGATGTGTCCGTTCCCGACGTTCCGCTGCACGGTAGAGCTATTGGGATTGACCTTGGGCTGGAACGATTTGCAACGGTGTCCGATGGCAGCTTTTTTGAACGTCCCAAGTTTCTTAAGTCTCAACATCGCAAGCTGAAATTGCTGCAACGTCGAGCGGCTAGAAAACAGAAACGTTCTGCCAATTGGGAAAAAGCTCAAATCAAAGTAGCCAGATTGCACGATCACATTGCCGAAACTCGTAAAGACTTCCATTTCAAAACCGCTCACAAGCTTTGTGACCAGGCAGAAACCATCTTTGCAGAAGATCTCAACGCAGTTGGACTTAATCGCGGGATGCTTCGCAAAGATTGTATTGATGCTTCGTTTGGTCAGTTTTTGAGTTTATTAGAATGGGTGTGCTGGAAGCGTGGTGCATTTTTTATGCGCGTCAACCCTAACGGTACATCCCAAACCTGTCCACATTGCGGTGCAACGGTGCGGAAGCTCCTCGATGTGAGGGAGCATCAGTGCCCTGAATGTGGATATCAGACTCATCGAGATCATGCGGCGGCCCAGATGGTGCTATTGCGTGGACTGAATGTAGTACCCGTGGACAATCGGGGAACGGAAACTGCCTGTGCAGGCGTACTACCGGGGTCGGAAACGGCTAGGCAAGTGCCGAAATCCCGTAAGGGAGCAACCAGGAAAACCAAGAAGTGATTCTTTGGAATCCCCGTCCCTCTATAGGGCGGGGAGGATGTCAATAACGCCTACTTACTTACTCGAAAAAGTTTCAGCAGAGTACGGTTCTTGCGCAAGGTGGGAGGAGCCAGCAAATGGGCGTTGCTCTTGTGAAATGCTACAATCTAAAATTTAGAAGACAACATTCTGCCTTTGTGGCGAACGGGGTGTGCCACTTAACCCAAGCAATTAGGATAAGCAACGCGAAATCTTCGCGCCAATCCCCCTCCTTCTAGGAGGGGGAGTGTCAAGAATGAGTCCTTAACTACGACTTTGGCTTGTAGGTTGAAGCAACATGCAACTCTTTAAGCTGCTTCGCGTCCACTTGCGAAGGCGCATCTGTTAACAAACAACGTGCTTGTTGCGTCTTCGGAAAAGCAATGACATCCCGAATTGATTCTTCCCCAGCTAGCAACATCACTAAGCGATCCAAACCGTAGGCAATACCACCGTGAGGCGGTGTGCCATATTCAAACGCCTCCAACAGAAAGCCAAATTTATTGTGCGCTTCCTCAGGAGAAAAGCCAATTGTCTCAAACACTTGTTGTTGTAGTTCTGGTTGATAAATCCGCAGACTACCGCCGCCAACTTCAAACCCATTAAACACTAAATCGTAAGCTTGCGCTCTTGCAGTTTTCAAGTCGCTCAAATCATCGGGATTAGGTGCTGTAAATGGGTGGTGCAAGGCTTCTAAGCGATTTTCCTGTGCGTTCCATTCAAACATTGGGAAATCTGTCACCCAGAGTAAGTTGATTTTTTCTGGATCGATTAACCCGAATTCTCTGGCGACAACTTGCCGCAACCTATCTAAAGTTTTATTAACAGTAGCTGCGTCACCAGCCCCAAATAGCAGCAAATGACCAGGTTTTGCATCTGTACGGCGCAAAATTTCCTGTTTTTGTTCTGCGGTGAGGTTGTCTTTAATCGCGCCAATGGTGTCAATTTCACCATCATCTCTAACTCTGATGTAAGCTAAACCTTTGGCACCGGCTTCGCTGGCTTCTTTGAATAAGTCGCCGCCTGGTTTGATACGCACGTTAGAAATGAGATCGTTCCCGTTGGGAATCGGAAGAATTTTGACAATACCACCATTGGCAACGGCTTCGCGAAAGACTTTGAAACCAGAGTCTTTAAGGACATCCGAGACATTGACGAGTTCTAAACCATAACGTGTATCTGGTTTATCACTGCCATAGCGTTCCATCGCCTGGGCGTAGGTGAGACGCGGAAAGGGAAGCTGTATTTCAATGCCCTTTACTGTCTTGAAGATATAAGAAACTAACTTTTCGTTGAGTTCGATAATTTCTTCTTGGGACATGAAGCTCATTTCCATGTCCAACTGAGTAAACTCTGGTTGTCTGTCGGCGCGTAAGTCTTCATCACGAAAGCAATGCGCAATTTGATAGTATCTGTCAAAACCTGATACCATCAGCAACTGTTTGAATAGCTGCGGTGATTGCGGCAAGGCAAACCACTCGCCAGGGTTGACGCGGCTGGGTAAAATGTAATCCCGCGCACCTTCGGGAGTGGAACGGGTGAGGACGGGGGTTTCGATTTCCATGAAACCTTCCACGTCTTCTAGGTAACGGCGCATAGCTTTAACGACTTGATGACGCAGCTGCATATTATGTGCCATGCGATCGCGCCGCAAATCTAAATAACGATACTTCAGCCGCAAATCTTCCCGCACTTGATCCGAGTCAGCGGTGGAAACTTGGAATGGTAACTGTTTGCGGACTGAGTTGAGGAGTTTAATTTTATCGGCGTAAATTTCAACTTCGCCTGTAGGTATGCGGGGGTTGAGGGATTCTTCCGGACGTTGCGTCACTCTACCAGTGATTTCAACAACGTATTCATTTCGTAGGGTATTTGCCAATTCGTAGGAATCAGGAGTACGCTGCGGATCGCTGACGATTTGGACGATGCCATTGCGATCGCGTAAATCTATAAATATCACACCCCCATGATCGCGGCGACGGTCTACCCATCCGTACAAGGTGACAGTTTCTCCAATGTGTTCTTTTCGGAGTTCGCCGCAATAGTAAGTTCGCATAAGTGTTAATTCTTAATAACCGAGCTAGAGAATCCAAGTCAATGTTAGAGCTTTTTCATTATCTAGCATCATTTGTAATTCTAGTCATTCCACCTCAAGAAATCTCATGCAAAAACGCAAAAATGTAGAGACGCGCAATTGCATGTCTCTACAGCATGGCATTTGTTTTGTGGGTGAAACATTAACGTTGAGGGCGAGGAGCATTGAAAGCATCCCATGCAGCTTTAGCAGCAGCTTGGAAGCGATCGCCTACTTCTGCTATTTCTTTGAACAGCAAGTGCCAGTTTTTCTCGGCTTCCTGCTGGAGGACTGCAAACGCGTGTTCAATGCGATCGCGCTCAATCAGTTTGTCGCCTTCCAGGGCTTCCCGTGCTTGACGTACTGCATTCAAATAAGTTTCACGCGTGAGAGTCCCTGCTGATTCTGCCTCAGATTGAGCACGTCTTCTAATCGCCTCAATCAGTGCTTTGGTTTCATCCTTCACTTCATCGGTTTCGCCTGCCATCTCAGTTTCCACCATTTCATTGGTTTGAGGGCTGACATGTACGACGACTAAGTTTTCGTTATCTGCATTGTAAGTCATGGTTAGGCTCCTTTATGCAATACTGTAGTTGTCTTTGATAGCTGCACCCTGTAGGGATTGGGGATTGGGGATTAGGGATAGTCAACAGTGAACAGTGAACAGTGAACAGTACCAGCATGGTACTTGATAACTGAAAACTGGTAACTGATAACTGATAACTGTCGCCAGTCCCCAGTCCCTATTCCCCAGTCCCTTTATCGCCTAAATGAAAACTCTGATGTTCTAGACAGTTGTTCTTGTTCTAACTTTAGCAATGCCTCAACTCGTGCTTCAGTAGAAGGGTGGCTAGAGAACAAGCTGCCGAGGAACTGTCCGGAGAACGCATTTGTAATCAACAGTGGCTCAAAGGCTGGGTTGGCTTGCAGAGGCAGTTGCCTTGCTGTCGCTTCTAAACGTTGCAGCGCACGGGCTAAGGCGCGAGGATTACCAGTCAATTTCGCAGAACCTGCATCTGCAGAAAATTCCCGCGTGCGAGAAATTGCCAGTTGAATCACTGTTGCAGCAATTGGGGCAAGGAATATTGTTAACAGCATCCCCAAAGGATTTGGACCGTTGTTACGGTCATCCCGTGAGTATGGAGTATACCAAACGCTGTAGCTAACGATTTGGGCTAAAAACGATATAGCACCAGCAATTGTTGCCGCAACAGCTTGTGTTAAGGTGTCACGGTTGGCAACGTGGGTGAGTTCGTGGGCGATGACGCCTTCGAGTTCGTCTTCTGGTAATAAATTTAATATACCTTCTGTTACTGCGACAGCAGCGTGTTCTGGATCACGTCCTGTTGCAAAAGCGTTGGCGGCTGGGCTGGGAACGATGTAAATTTGAGGCATCGGCAGATTGGCGCGTGCGCACAATCTTTGCACCATCTGATACAGCCCTGGTGCTTCCTGCGGTGATACTGGCTGGGCACGGTATGCCGCCAGCGCAATTTTATCCGATTGATACCAAGAAAATAAGTTTGTCACTGCTGCTATGACAATTCCCATAATAATACCACTGGTTCCGCCAATCACCCAGTAGCTGATGGCAATCAAAATTGCACTTAATAAAGCTAGTAATGCAGCTGTTTTGATTTGATTTCTCATGTTTTTGCTCTCCTTGTAATGCTGTACTGATTCTGTAATTTGCTTATAGCAACAGCATTACTTAAGCCGCAATTTCATTGTATCGACCCAACCACAGATCTACCAGGTAGAAATTGCGCTCCAATTGAGTACGGTTTTCCCACTCAAGTGTTGACATTTTATTTCAAAATGCAACTTCAATTTCAATTTTTGGTATTTACCAATACAATTTAAAATTTCAATAATTTTACTTATTCATATACCTTATTTAACAAAATAGCCATTCGACATGATTTCTAAGATGTTCATTCAAAGCTGTCTTTTGCCATTACTAATAATTCATGGCTGCTAGACAAATGATGAGTATAACCAGCATCCCTACACTTGAAAATGTATATGTTTATGAAATAAAAACAACTGTCTTAAGTAGTAAATTTTAATCTTTTATAGTATGAACTTTGTTTCTGGCTATAAATTAAATCCTCGCATATTCCTACAGTTGTTTAACTAAACATCCTCCGGACATGGGCAGAGCCAAAATACAAAAAATTCTGTCCTAAACAAAATTTTTAGTAAAATTACAAAAATCAGTAAAAAAGGTTTATTTGTGGATATTCCCTATAGTATTTCGTGAGTCAATTTGTTAAGAAGGCAGAAGTACGAAGGCAGAAGGCAGAAGGCGTCCCCACGAATGAATTCGGGGGATTTAATAAAGTTGCTACGCGTTTATTTTTCTCCATAAATAAATTCAGGGGCTTTAAACCTTATGGCAGAGAACAGAGGACTTATTTTTGTATCAAAGCTTACCTTCTTTCCTTCTGCCCTCTGCCCTCTGCCCTCTGCCTTTCTTCGGTAAATAAGCAAAAAATTGAGTATTTTTTTCCAAAAACAAAAAAATAGAAGTATTCTCCTAAAAAAAGGCTAAAACTTATCTCTCTTTTTCTTCCTAAAATGTAGAAAATTTTCTGGTAGTAGTTTATACTTAGAAATTAATCAATTATTGCTGCGTGATATTTATGACAACTAGGCTAGTATAGCTAGTTACAAGGTTGAATGACTAGGTTGAGAAGTGTATTTGCTTGGGATAACAGCATTCTAAGCATGAAAGAAGGAACTATTGGCATATAAGTCATATTTTTGACTGCTCTAGACAATAACCCAAATATGGGCTAAGCCCTGGGAATCGAATGGATCAGTCATTACCTCCGAGGACAAGTCTAATGGCGCAAAACATAAACAAAGTAGGAGTTGTGCAGAAGTCTATCAAGATTTTGCAGGACTTTGCAGTATTTATCATCAGCCCTTGGTTAAATAGAGCATCTGTCCAATCTCTGCAAAAACGAGTCGATTCTCTGGAACGGCATTTTTATCAAGGTTTACCAAACACAGAACAACGTCTGGAGTTACTTATTCGGCAGTTACAACACCAGTTCAACATTCTGCAAGATAGTACAAAAAATCGGTTAGACAGGTTATTAGAGTACGAATTGCGTCAGCAAGTGCTGGACGTGCTGAAGGAGCAGACAGATATCATTATTGAGAACATCAAACCAAGTGTTGAAAATTTAATCCGCGAGCTAGAGGATAATAAGCGTTCAGAGGGGAAAGCAAGCCTTGCAGATGTTCAAGGCAAACACCACAAACTCCAACAATCTCTAGCACAGATCCAACAGCTCACTACCTCACTGCCAAGCTTAGACGGACAATCACCAGCTTGTCTAGAAGCAGGATTTTGGCTACTAGCTCATCGAGAAGAATTAGCACAAGAAGTAGCAGATGAGTTATTGGGTTCGCAACATCCCCAAAGAGAAGTATTTCGTCATAACCTTGGTAGATATTTAAAGCTGCTTGGAAGCTGTTTGGAAAATGGAATTGAAGCCCGTTTACTTTATCAAGGAATCATCACTCACCATCAGCCGTCAGTTGAGACATATGTGAAAGCATTCAAGTTAATTCAAGATAAGTACATAAGCTATTGGGAAAATTCAGCGCAAGTCTCAACTGAAGCAGCTGTGGAGTTGAGAGCGTACTTTAACTATTTAATCGATTATTTGGTGAAAGTTTTACTGTGAACTACCCACACCAAACTGAGTACAGTTATGGTGTGAGCTTCTGGCACATTCTTATATCAGTTATCAGTTATCAGTTATCAGTTTCATCCTTTGCATGTTTAAGTCCCCCACCAAGAGCACCAGAGAGCGTTGGTGTCAGTACAACCACACCAGCCCGAGAAAGCGTCACTCCTGGTCACTGTTCACTGTTCACTGTTCACTGTTCACTGTTCACTGTTTTAAGGCTTACCAAAAAAGTACTCAGAACTCACAACTCAGTAGTCAGAATTTTGAAGCAATATTTGAGTATATAGCAATCCGGTTTTATTTTTGAAAAGATTTCAGTATCTTTCGGGTAATGCTCACCAAAACCCAGACATAACCCAATACGTGCAATACTGGAAATGAGCAGCATTTAGTTAGGCGCAGCCATAGCTAGATTGTGGAGGTTGATAATTGTTATGGCAGTCTGGAAACAACTGACAATCTACATCGGGAAATCGGATCGTTGGTATCATCAACCGTTGTAGGCAGCTTTAATTGGACTTGCCCGAAAACGGGGAATTGCTGGTGCAACGGTGACGCAAGCGATCGCAGGGTTTGGCAAACAAACAACTTGTCACACCTCTCAATGATGGGAGTTGTCCTCTGACGTACCGATAGTAGTGACAATGATTGACCGCGAAGAAGCACTTGCAGAACTTTTACCCCAAGTCAGAGAAATGGTCAGAGATGGATTAGTCACTATCCAAAATGTAGAAGTTCTTCATCATGCTCCTGTTATGTACCATTAGATACAGTAGATTACAAGTCAATGAAGTAGAGTACTCTTGTCTAAAAGCCAGACACAGAGGAAATTTTACTGCAAGATTGTACTTGAAACCCGCACGGCACGCACGCAGCGAGAGTATCAGAATGTTAACCGTTGACGGTTCACAGTTAACAGTTAACAGTTAACAGTTGACAACTGCGTTCTGTGTTCTGCGTTCTAAAGTTTTATATTTACTTAAGATTTACGTCAATGAGTCGCTGCGTATTTTGTGCGATCGCGCTAGCTTGGGGTAAATCGTAAATTAATTTAAAAAACGCGAATTGATGAATCACACCTTAAGCGTAGCGACTCCCAAACAAGTTAGTACTCAAGAGCAAGTCATTGTTGCCAAGCAAATATCTGTCAAGCCATTGATTGTCTTAGGGTGGGAAATACTTCTAGCCTTACCCCTAGGTTTAATCTTGACAAGGTTCCAGATTGGAGGAATTGCTTGGATATTTGGCGGTCTTATCTCTGGTACAGTGGTGCTTCAGACGTATCGGGTTTGGGGTGGCTATACTCCCAAACCTAACCGAACTGCCAGAAAGACAGGAATGGCACTTGTTGGGCTGAATGTCGGCTTTTCTATTGCCCACGCGGATCTAGCTAATGTTGCTTCTTGTTTTCCTGTTTTTGCTCTTCTTACCTTTTTCCTGTTGCTGTGTGGTACTCTGATTGGCTATATTTACTCACGCTTAAGCAAAACGAATTTCTTAACGGCAATGTTGGCTACAGTTCCTGGCGGTGTAGGAATGATGTCAGCGATCGCCGCAGACTACAACAGAAATGTTACCCTTGTAGCACTCGTACAAGCGATTCGCGTGACGAGCGTAGTTTTTCTCATTCCCCTAGTTGCTAAAGTCTTATCCGGTCATCAAGTTTACCCACAAGCACTTCCCATTAAAACTGTCTTATTCAGTCTCGACCCATCCCAATTAGGATTCCTATTATTGGCATTGCTATTTGGCTCCTTAGGAGTATATCTTGCTGTATTACTCAAAATTCCGGCTGGTGAATTTTTCGGTGCAATAGTTGCCGGGATCGCGTTTAATCCCTTGCTGGATTGGCTGCCTTTTATAGGTGATATTAACTTTACCTTGCCGCCTTTAGTCAACATAGTAGGTCAAATGCTTCTGGGAATTACCATCGGTGAGTATTGGGGTGACAAACCCACTTTTGGGAAAAGGAGTATAGCCTACGCCTTGATGTCTGTAGGAATGACCCTTGTTGCAGGGGGACTCGCCACCATCCTTGCTATGGAATTAACTTCCTGGGACTGGTTAACGTGTTTGTTAGTAACAGCACCCGGAGGTTCAGCAGAAATGATTTTAGTTGCCTTAACATTGCATCATAATGTTGAAATTGTAACAGGAGGTCATTTGGTGCGACTGATCGCGATTAACAGTTCCCTGCCAATATGGGTATATTTATTTCGCCGTCTTGACAATCAACTAGAAGAACCTACCTAGGGATGGGGTCAAATCAACGTGCGATAAATTGTTCTGTGTTTATCTGCGTGCATCTGCGGTTCCAAATAGCCCTAAACCGCATTTTTGACCGAAATCTAGTGTAAATTGGTAGCTGCTGCTAAATTACCCCTGGTTCAAAAGGTATTTTTCCCTCACTCACAAACCAAGGATGCTGTAGATGGTCGCACAAATCAAAGAATTTGATGCCCAGCACTGGGTGAAAACTCGTTCATCCCTAGACCCCAACGAATCAACCTTTCTCGTCTGGAAAGGCAATATTTACGCTTTTGTCCCAGGTGAAAAGAAAAAACTCTTATTTAAAATTGTCGGCATGAGCGTCAGTAGGTGTATTCCTACAGGAGAGGGGAGCTGGGATTTTACCTCTAGGGAACTGACTTATTACCTCAGCCCAGAAACAAGTGAAATTTTGCACAAGTGGGATAATCCTTGGACAGGAGAAACAGTCCCAGTGGTACACGTCGCCAATAATCCTGTGCAGGGTCATTTTAAAAGCAAGTTTCCCGCACCTGTAGAAGGAGACAGTACAACCTTCGTGTTTGATATATTTCCCACTTATCCCAATCCTTTGGGGGAAAATCCCAAGTTTGCAGAATATAGCCCACACAGCATTTATCAAGCGGCAGAGTTGTTTAAATTAACAGTTCCAACCGCAGATTTATTCAACTCTGAACTCAAGAGTGTGACTGAACTCAAGCTGAGTTGGGATAGAATTGGTCAATGGCTTCCTTGGATGAAGATGGGCGCACGCCTCGGTCATCTGATCTACAGTGCTTATGGAAGCAAAGTGAATGGCTTTAGCGAGTTGCCGCAATTGCTGCAAGATGAAATCAATACCCGCGTTCCTTTGTACAAGAATGCACCTAAATCGTTTCTTGATGTGGAAGATATGACTTCTTGGCTTTACTTCCAACAGCACTTTGATGCTTATTTAGCCGGTGAAACTTTTCCGCTACCAGAAGCGGAGGAGATTTAGTTTTCTCATTAAGCCTCTTGGAAAAGTCAAGAGTTAACTCTGAAGCTGTTCCACAATAAGCTTGCATTATCTGGGCAGGCTTTCCGGCCCACTCCACAAGAATTTGAAAAGAACTCAGAATTGCCTTGTTCCCAGTCTCTGGCTGGGAATACCATTGCGAGGCTCTGCCTGCCTTATACCAATTCACTTTTTGGTTGAAACATATAATATCAAGTCCGGCAAATTACCCATAATAAAACTTATATGTAGTTTGGACTTGAGTCCTTGTTTTCGTCCAAGAGGACTCTTGTCCTCACTACAAACTTAGTAAGGTTATTTAATCGGACATGATATAACCCCTCCTAACCTCCCCAAGGCATCGGGGAGGTGCCGCAGGCGGTGGGGTGCATTTGTATCAAAAATTTAGTGAAATGGTATTACTTGCGGCAGAGCCGCTTCAAGGGCATTTCCAGGTGGAACCTGGAAACAAGATTTTAGAAGGGTTTTGGCTTAAATTGACACCAATGGCAAGATGCCCACTCCACAAGAATTTGAAAAGAACTTAGAATTCAGAGTTCTGAGTTCTGAGTCAGTACTTTAACACGAGGTAGACAAAGTAAAAATATGTCTCTCGCATCAGAAAATCAAACTGGCTTTTGAAACTGCGGTAGCGAGTGGTGGGTGTAGGGGATGGATAGGCATCCATTCCCAAGTCTTGTGCCATTAACACGGCTCGCTTAAGATGCAGGGGGTCGCTGACAATGAGAAACTTGGAGAAACGGTACTTAGAAGCCACCTTCTGAGCATACTCTAGGTTTTGGTGAGTTGTGTGCGATTCTGTTTCGATGAGAATATTGCCTGGTTTTACCCCCCGCGCCATTGCGTAACGTTTGCCCACAACGGCTTCAGCGAGATGATCGTTTTTGCCAACGCCACCTGTGAAAATAATGTTGCGGACAATTCCTTTTTTGTAAAGGTTTATTGCGTGGTTAATTCTTTCTCTGAAAACTGGAGATGGTTCCTCTCCCCAAACTGCTGCTCCCAAAACTATTGCAGCATCAGCTTTGACAATACGGTTAGCGCTGCCGTAAAAGTATATTCTGAATGCTGTGATTGCGACTACCAGTAGGAGTGCAGACACAATCCCAAGTACAACCAAAGCTAGCCATTGTGTTTTAGTTTGGTAACTGGGCATTGTTAATATCTCCCAATGTAAATTTACAACACTTCATCTCCGTTTTAACAACTTTACACAGCTTCTAACAACGTCCAAAAGTAGCCATCTGGTGCAACGAAGGAGAAACTCAGCTCTCCAAACTCGTTGGCAACTATGTTTGTATACTTCTGCACAGGACTTGCTTTAATGCGATCGCAGTACAGATCTAGTCCTCGTACCCGGTAAGTGTAAAGACAAACTCCCAAGCAACCTGGTTGCGCGGCTTCAAACTGGGAATTTAACTTGATAAAATCAGGAAAGCGAATGATGTAAAGTCTACCGGAACGGGCAGCAAACACGTTTGTTGTTGAAGATCTGGGGTCATCAAAGGCGGTAAGAGAAAACTTTTCCCCTGGTTGGAGGTCAAAAATCTCTCGACCTGCTAAGGAAGATTCGTAGCTTGTTTCTACATCGTCACGTACCCGCAGCAAACCCAAAACTTCGTCATAAAACTTTAGAGTTTCTTTGCTGTCATCCTGAATGACCATGCCCATATGAGTAAACTGGCTGGTTTTGAGGGTACAATTTTTGTTGATGTTTCCGTAATGTGGCAGAGTATAACCAAACCTCTGAAAGAAAACCTGTCGCGTCAAGGGTTGCAACAAAGCCATTTCTCGCACCCCGATCACTGGTTCGATAAAAGGACGGCTTTTCTTGTCCTTGTTGTAAATAATTTCCCAGTGAGGGTATGTATATTTAATCGCCCAACCGGCTGTTTTAGCCTCTTCTACATGATTTAAGATGCTTAACACATCATCCGTTAAGCTCGTTGCCCAGCGATTTCCCTTCACTTTCATCGACCCCATCCCTAATCCCTCATTAGTAGGGTTTTGCCAAATCATCAGACGAAGCAAACCATGATCTGTATACTGGTGGTAAAGGCGAATCGAACGTAAAGATGAATTAACTCCATATAATTGGTAAGCTGCGGCTTGTGATAATTCACCTACTTGACCAACGCGGTAGCCAAATAGTTCCCAATACTGAATGGCAGAAATTGGCTCTTTAACCCCAATACACACTTCGTAGATGCCTTCAATAGCCGTTTGTTGCCCCTGATTCATAGTTAGTTATTACATATTGTTCAAGTGCTTTTTTAGCAGTGTTCAGTTATCAGTTAGTTTCTGTCACTAAGGATTTTTGGAATTTCTCCACAAATCAATTTATTAGCTTAATATTGATTTTACAAATGTAAATGCAAATGATAATTATAACTGTTTACTGTTACTCAATATTTTTATATTTTATTAATAGAAAAAAATTTACAAAACATAACCGCAAACCGCAGACAAGTATATTATAATACTTACAAACAGTATAAATGAGTGTTTATCTTTACTAAGTAAGAAGTAAGTAGTTGTAACAATTTAAGCTTGGCAACTACGATTTTTAACATTCTTTTTTTTTCATTGTCATAGTGTTTATAGATTTTTGACCAATTTTGGAAACTATGAGCTTAATCTTGGATAGATTTTAAAAAAATTTCTACTATTCTAGATATACTGGATTTCTGGTAGCCAATAGTCAACTTCTTGTACTTTACGACTAGTTCAAGAACTTGGCACTTAGAGATATTCAGGGTGACTCTCTATACAAATACAACTTAAAAGTGTGTTCTCATTAGATGTATAAAGATATTACCTTGTGCTCTTCAAGTGGGGGCAAAATTGCAGCGCGCATATTTAGAATGAAAAAATGTAGGGATCAACCACTGCTGCCGGATATTTGAGCATAACACAGGCTGCTCTCGTTTTGGCAGTACCACTATCCTACTTATCAAGAATTTATAAAATCAATACAGCAGGCATGAATGTCTCAAAAGGGGAGAATTTTAGATGAAAATTCTTTTGGTAGAAGATGATGAGTTTAATGCTTTATTGCTTGAAAAAGCACTCAAGGCATACAACTACCAGATTGAGACTGCAAAAGATGGTCAAACTGGGCTGGAGTTGGCAAAAATGTTTGAATATGACCTGCTTTTGCTAGATGTGATGCTTCCTAAGATGGATGGCATTAACCTTTGTCGGCAACTGCGTCTAGAGGGTTATCATATGCCCATTCTGATGCTGACTGCAAATAATACTACCAGCCTTCGCGTTACAGGTATGGAGGCGGGTGCTGATGATTACATAACCAAGCCTATTGACCTGTCAGAGTTAGTAGCTCGGATGAAAGCCTTACTGCGGCGGGCAAAGGTGATATTACCTACAATATTGAGTTGGGAAAACTTGTCTCTAGACACCAACACAAGAGTTGTTACCTATAACGGCGAGAGTTTGCACCTCACCCCCAAAGAGCATAGTTTATTAGAGCTTTTCTTGCGAAATCCTGGCAGAATATTCACTCGCAGTGCTTTGCTCGACAGCGTTTGGTTATCCTCTGAATCTTCTGGAGAGGAAGCTGTGACAACCCAAATTAAAGGTTTGCGGCAAAAGTTAAAAGCAGTGGGAATGACCCAAGATTTGATTGAGACACTTTACGGATTGGGTTATCGGCTCCGAAAACATGAAAAAGACACTATTAGACAAGACTCAAACAAGCACAATAGGCGCAGATCTTTATCATCTTCTGAGCTTTCGCAAAAGCGCAAAGCCGAAGCAGAAGTTATAGTTCTTGTCAAAAAGATGTGGGAAGAGTTTAAAGGGAGCCGTCTACAGGAACAGTTGCAGTTATTTGAACAAGTGCTAGCACACTTATCCACTGGAAACCCAGACAGCTATCTGATGCAGCAAGCACAGACAGAGGCTCACCGCTTGGCTGGTACTTTAGGCTGTTACGGCTTTCATGAAGGTTCAAAACTAGCACGCCAAATCGAAGTCGTGCTGCAAAGTTTAACAAGTTGGCAGCAGTACCCAGTTTGGCAGTTGGAGAGATTGGAGAAATTAATAACATCACTGCAAAACATATTGCAGCAGTCATCTCAAGCTGCTACCCTTGCAACCTCTAAACTACCATTGCCGCGACTGCTGATCATTGATAATGATACTATTCTAACAGAACGAATCAAATTAGATGCCGCAGCTTGGGGCTTACAGGTAGAGATAGCTACAGACTTGACCACGGCAAAAAGCGTACTTGCCTCATACTCTCCCAATGTGATTTTACTAGACTTGACTTTTTCCAACTCACAGGAAAATGGTTTAAACTTCCTATCAGAAATTACCCAGAATCATCCTAAAATACCTGTTATAATTTTTACCGCTACCCATCAATTTCGTTGTCGGGTAGAAGCTGCTCGTCTCGGGGCACATACCTTTTTCCACAAAACTACGCCTGTGGATGAAGTGCTTTCTGTTGTCAGGAAATCACTGAATCAGTCTGTTGCTACTGATGAAGCTAAAATTATGGTTGTAGATGATGACCCCGTTGTGCTAAATCATGTGAAATCGTTGCTTTTACCTTTGGGATTTCAAGTCACTACACTGCAACAGCCTCAACATTTTTGGAAGGAATTAGAAACTTTTAGCCCCGAATTACTGATTTTAGACATTGAGATGCCAAATTTTAATGGCATTGAACTATGCCAAGTAGTCCGCACTGACAGCCGTTGGAATCATTTACCCGTGCTGTTTCTCTCTGTCCATTCCGATGCAAAAATAGTGCGTCAAGTGTACGCGGTAGGAGCTGATGATTATCTGCGTAAGCCAATAGTGGAACAAGAACTGATAACCCGTGTTCTTAATAGGCTAGAACGGACACAACAAAAGACAACAATTACAAAAATTAGAAGGATTACAGATTAAATAACGTGCAATTTATCTGGTTAAGATTGAGTGAATAAGACAAGGGAGATGAATAGACATGGGGACGCGGAAAGTTTTGAATGATATAGTAGTTTTCTGTTAGGTGAGTATTGCTCACTTTTGTAAGCAATGCTGACCCGACAGATTTGTGGTTTCATCATAGAATCAGCGGTGTAAATAATTAAACGGATTTGATATTACAGGTAAAAACGGCTCAATTGTAAGGTGTTAAAAATGATTTTATAATTTGAGAAAAATTGCGTAATAAATAGTTTGCATTCACAACATATAATAAGCTTTCAGTTAGTAGCTTTAACAAAAGTAAAATAAATTGATTAATTAAAGTAAATTATAGTAATTATTATGTGTAAAGTTAATGAAAGAAGCAAGATTAGTCAGCACCTGAGCATGGCTTTGGAAGCCGCGAAAATGGTGATTTGGGAATGGGATTTGCTCACTAATTGTGTGGTTTGGTCAAGCAGTCAAGAAGAATTATTTGGGTTGGCACCTGGAAGTTTTCCAGAAACTTACGAATCTGCTATAGCTCGTGTTCATCCAAGTGACCTAGAAGCTGCGACTTTATGTTTGAATCAGGCACGTGTTGAGCGGCATGATTATCATCAAGAACTACGGATTTTTGGGTCTGATGGTAGTATCCACTGGATTGAGGCAAAGGGAAGATTTTTTTATAACGATGAAGGTCAAGCGGTGCGGATGCTGGGAACTGTAATGGAGATTAGCGATCGCAAAGCCAGAGAAGAACAACTGCGTCTGTTGCAATCTGTCGTCGTTCATACAAATGACGGAGTAATAATTAGCGAGGCAAACCCCACTGACCCTATGGCTTCCCCGATTGTCTACGCCAACCCTGCTTTTACCCAAATGACAGGTTATACCTTAGAGGAAGTCTTGGGCAAGACATCGCGTATTCTCCAAGGTGAAAAAACTGACCCAGCAACTTTAGATAAAATTCGTACAGCACGGCAAAGTGGTCAACCAGTGCAGGTTGAAGGGATTAACTATACCAAAGACGGCAGAGAATTTTGGGTTGAAGTTAATATTTTCCCGATAGAGGATGAAAGCAATCAGGTGACTCATTGGGTATCAGTGGGGCGGGACATCACTGAGCGTAAGCAGACAGAAGCTGCTTTGAAAGAAAGCGAGGAGCGGTTTCGCCAAATAGCAGAGAATATCCAAGATGTTTTCTGGATATTAGATCCTCAAAAGCGCGAAATAGTTTATATTAGCCCTGTCTATGAAAGAATTTGGGGGCGCAAGTGTGAAAGTTTGTATGCCACTCGAATGGATTGGATGAATAGCATACATCCTGATGACACCGAAAGAGTGCAAGCGATTCTTGGTGATAAAGTACACACAGAACTGTTTGAGCATGAGTATCGTATCGTGCGTCCAGATGGAACAGTGCGTTGGATTCGAGACCGAGGGTTTCCGGTTAAGGATGAGCTCGGACAACTCCAGCGTATAACAGGGATAGCAGAGGACATCACAGAGCAGAAGCTCTCAGAAGTTGCTTTGAGAGAAAGCGAGGAGCGATTTCGCCACCTTGCAGAGAACATCGAAGATGTTTTTTGGATATCAGACCCCACAAAGCCCCAGTTGCTCTACATCAGCCCAGCATACGAAAAAATTTGGGGGCGTTCCATAGAAAGCTTATACGCCAGTAACATAAACTTTATTAATAGTACCCATCCGGATGACCGGGAAGCAGTGCTAGCGACTTTTGTTGAAAAATCACATTTAGAAGTGTTTGAGCATGAGTATCGCATTGTGCGCCCAGATGGAACGGTGCGGTGGATTCGAGACCGAGGATTTCCGGTTAAGGATGAAGGGCAAGTCAAGTACATTACAGGAATAGCACAAGATATCACAGAACGTAAACTTGCCGAAGCTGCCCTACAGCAACTTAATGAGGAGTTAGAAATCCGAATTAAACAGCGGACTGTTGAGTTAGAACGCTCTCAACTCATTTTGGAACAGCAGCTCAGACGAGAGCAGTTAATCAAAAGGCTCACGCAACAAATACGCCAGTCCCTCGACTTGGAAATAATCCTTAACACTGTTGTTACTGAAGTCCAAAAATTGCTGGCATCTGACCGAGTTTTAGTCCACCAAATTCAGCCAGATGGTACTGGCAGTATCGTTGCCGAAGCTGTTGTGGGAGACTGGACTAGGATTTTACACCAGAAATTTCCCGAAGAGATTTTCCCCGAACGATCCCAAAAACGGGATCTCGAAGGACAGATTTACACCCTTACCAATCGTGATAACGAGGAAATATTACCCTGTTTTGCGGACTTTTTAGCAAAAATTCAAGTTAGGGCAGAACTGGTGGTTCCCATTATCCAACAAGACACGGTTTGGGGACTGCTGATTGTCCACGAGTGCAGTGAACCAAGAGAATGGCAAACTTGGGAAATAGATTTGCTCAAGCAATTAAGTAGCCAAGTGGCGATCGCCATTCAACAATCAGAACTTTATCAGCAACTTAAGGAAGAACTACGCGATCGCCAACGGGCAGAAGTCGCATTGCGGCAAAGCGAAGCCTTGTTTCGTTCTCTAACGGAGTTTGCACCCGTGGGCATTTTCAGATGTGATGCTCAGGGGCAAATTATCTATACTAATCCTCACTGTCAGGCAATTTTTGGCTATACCTTTGAGGAAGGTTTGGGGTATGGCTGGATGCAATTTCTTCACCCAGAGGATTTAGAAACTATTATGCCCCAATGGGCTGCAGCAGTGGCAGCAAAGCAGGGATACCGCAGTGAAATTCGTTGTATCCACAAGGACAAAACTATCCGGTTTGGTCGAACTATGTCAGTTCCCATCTTTTGCGAGTCTGGTGAACTTACAGGTTATGTTGGCATAGTAGAAGATATCACGGAAAGTCGGGCAATTGAGAAAATGAAAAAAGAATTTATCTCGATTGTCAGCCATGAACTACGAACCCCTCTGACTGCAATTCGCGGTTCTTTGGGATTACTCGCCGCTGGCGTACTCAAAGACCAACCGGACACTGCAAAACAAATGTTAGAAATCGCCGCCAAGGACACAGAACGTTTGGTACGTTTGGTGAATGATATTCTCGACTTAGAGCGCTTGGAAGCGAACAAAGTCTTTTTCGTAAAGCAATGGTGCGATGCTACGACATTAATGCATCAGTCTCTAAAAACCGTGCAATTTCTAGCGGTAGAAAACAAGATTACGCTTTGTGTTGTGCCTTCTTCGGTGCAAGTATGGGCAGATTCAGACCGGATGATTCAAACTCTTGTTAATTTGCTAAGCAACGCAATTAAATTTTCGCCGACCGAGAGTACAGTAACGCTGAGTGTCCAAGCGCTGCCAGACCACGTTTTATTTAAAATTCAAGATCAAGGACGAGGCATTCCCCATGACCAGCTAAAAACTATTTTTAGACGCTTTCAACAAGTCGATGCGAGTGACTCCCGCCAAAAAGGAGGAACAGGTTTGGGTTTAGCTATCTGCCGTAGTATAGTACAACAGCATGGCGGCAGAATTTGGGCTGAGAGTGTGTTAGGACTCGGTACTGTTTTCTATTTTACTCTACCTCAACCGCTTGAGAGCTAAGGCTGTTGAGAACCGTAGGTGTTGCAGAATCAAAATTTATGTACGAATAGACACATAATTATAAGCAATAATAGCTACAAAACCCTGATTATTTTCTTATTTTTTTTATTTATCTTTAATACTGCGCTGAATCGCTTATACTTACTTAGTTAGAAAAAAATCATTATGTCCATGGGTTAGCTGCCCTTACGGGGCTATAGCATTTCTAGGTAATTACAGAATTTGCGCTCAAAAGCTTGTGAAAAAATGTGTTGTTTTGACTTGGCTGTCTTCGCAAATGGCTTGAAAGCTAAAACTGAACTATGTTAGCAAAGCGGATTTTGGTTATCGATGACGAAATAAACCTGTGTACTGTTATTAAGGTTTGTTTAGAACGCATAGGGGGTTGGCAAGTGCTGATAGCTCAATCTGGTAGCGAAGGACTGGTATTAGCTGAAACTGAACTCCCTGATGCTATTCTACTAGATGTTATGATGCCAGATACGGACGGATTGGTTGTGTTACATACATTGCACATTAATCCGGTTACCGAAACAATTCCAGTGATTTTACTGACTGCTAAACCACAGCCTGTAAACTTGAATCAATCTGCACAGTTAGGCTTTGTAGGGGTTATTCCCAAACCTTTTGACCCTCTAGAGTTGGCGGATCAGGTAGCCGAATTGCTGGGATGGGAATAAGCTTGCCTTAGTTTCATTCATATTACCCTCATACACACAAAATTCCAAGCACTACAAGTTTTTGGCAATCCTCAGAATTTCCTCATTCTTTTTGCATAACTTCATAAAATAACGATCCAAATCTTTTAGGGCTTACGCACACTCTACGAATTCTTGGCGCTCTTAGCGTCTTGGCGGTAGCCTGCGGCACGCCCTTCGGGTATGTCTTCGACACGCCTGAGTCCTTCGGACACGCTGAGTCCCTGTCGGGGCACGCTTCGCGAACGCGAACGGCGAACGCAGTCGCCTGGCTGTCGGGAAACCCTCCAAAGGGCGCTGCCTCACCGCTGCGCGTCTACCATAAATTAAGCTTAGGGGCGATTTTTGCGTAAGTCCTGTCTTTCTAAACAGTTGTGAGTTCTTAATTGTTCTGCAAAAAAATTCTACGGTTTGAATACATTCGTAATTCTGAAAGGGATGTATATTTTTTGACTATAAATCAGCAGGAATAAGAGATGATGGTAAAACCTGTTACTAAAAGAGTTTTATATATTGATGACGAACCGGATATGCAACTGATTGTGAAAACCTGTCTCCAGACATTAGGAGGGTGGGAGGTAGAAGTCGCGAAATCAGCCACAGAGGGTTTAGTTAAAGCAGAGGAGTTGAAACCAGATGCGATCATTTTAGACGTGATTATGCCCGAAATGGATGGTGTTGCTTGTTTAGAAAAACTAAAGTTAAATGCCAAGACTCAAACCATACCAGTAATTTTTTTAACATCAAGGTGGAATATCACTGAACGGTATCGGTTTTCAGCGTTGGGTGCTGTGGGGGCGATCGCTAAACCATTTAACGCTTTGACTCTGGTTCCTGAGATTGCAAAATTTCTTGGTTGGAATTAAGAAATAATGCACTAAACTAAAAAACTTTCCACATTTTTTGTCATACTAAATGAGTTTATTTAGATGTTCAAGATTTTTGGGATATCTAAGTATTACTGTAACCTCTATCTAAGAATTACATGAAACTTCTTGCAAAAGTTCATGATGAAGTGGATATGAAACAGCACTTTTTAGCAGATAAACGCAGAGAAAAATAGACATTTTTGACTTATGCAAGAGGTCTATTATTCAGCATTGTTAGTAGTTCAACCTAATTAAATCTCGTTTTTTCAGCAAGAATATAATTTGGAATTCCTAATTTATTGGCATTGTAATTACCGAAGAAAGGCAGAGGGCAGAGGGCAGAGGGCAGAAGGAAAGAAGGTAAGCTTTGATACAAAAATAAGTCCTCTGTTCTCTGCCATAAGGTTTAAAGCCCCTGAATTTATTTATGGAGAAAAATAAACGCGTAGCAACTTTATTAAATCCCCCGAATTCATTCGTGGGGACGCCTTCTGCCTTCTGCCTTCGTACTTCTGCCTTCTTAAAAGTTAATAATTAATAATTTTCTTATTGAAATTAAGGCAGGAGTATGGCTTTGCTTGAAAAAATTCTTATTGTAGACGATTCTCTGAGCCAATTGGATCTCATGTGTCATTATCTTAGAGATAGTGTTTACCGCATTATTAAAGTGACTAGCGCTCAACAAGCTTTAAAAATCGCCTTACAAGAAGAACTTGACTTGATAATTACTGATGTCGTTATGCCTGAAATGAGCGGGTTTGAGTTGTGCCGTTTCCTGAAAAAGAATCCAGCAACTCAAAAAGTGCCAATTGTGATTTGCAGTTCCAAAAATCAGAAAGTTGACCGTTTGTGGGGGATGAAGCAAGGCGCTGTCGCCTATGTCTCTAAACCCTTTACCCGCGAACAGTTCCTAGATGCTATTGAATCAGTGGCAGTATCAATGTAAAGTTACAGTGTAAATCTCATCACATTTTTTTCTTTGAGTGTGACAGAAACAGAGTATACAAAAAAATGAGTTTCTGATAGTATTTAATTTACTAAGCTACAAGCAATATTTAGCTTATTTCCCTATTAATGTTAATGTAGGCGAAACCATTTAATTTTATTTGTGTGACACCTATAAGCTATTGTTCAGTCTTTGTTTTCATCTCAAAACTTGCATCTACCACTAGCAATTTTTAAACGTTACTCATTTAAGCACAAGGTTCTTGAGGATTGGTAGATGGTTAGAATAGTTGACAAAGATACAAATTATGCTATGGGCAAAAATGAAGATATTGAACAGAATTTCTTCATAACATCGTTACAGCAAAATACTGTCATACAGCCTAAAGTTAACTTTCGTAATTCCCGCCGCCGTCGTATGATTTCTTGGCTGAGGCGGACAAGCTTACGTACCAAAGCGATCGCTTTTATCTTTATTATTGGTACTTTGCCAGTATTTGGAATTGGGGCAATCACCTATTACTTGGTAAACCAATCAACGACAAAGGAAATTGTTAACAACAAGCAAGATAGAGCTTCTTTGTTGGCAAACAATATCAGCAGTTTCATGCTGAGACGGTATGGAGATATTCAAATCCTCTCTAGACTGACATTTCTGCAAAATCGCCAATTGAGGGCAGTGATCAGCCGTGAGCAGATGCAAGCACGGCTGAGGAACTATTTAGATATTGAAAACAGTTATGAAAGCATTGCGGTTTTTGATATCAAGGGTAATCTGGTTGCCGATTCAGCAGGAGAATCTATTCCTAACCAAAAAAACGAAGAGTATTTTCAAGAAGTACTCAAAACTAAAACGCCCTATATTAGCCAGCCGAAAGCCACAAAAAGCGTAGATCAATCTAAAATTTACATGGCTGCGCCTGTCAAAGATAGTGACACGGGTGAAACAATTTATATTGTTCGGACAGTGATACCCGTGAAATCTTTAGAAAAGGTAGTCCTGAACCCGCAAATTAATCAAGATGATTACAAGGTTGTAGATAGTTCTGGAAACATATTCCTGTCTAGAACAGGGAGGAAAACAGGTTTAAATGTAAAACAAGAAATTCCTCAGTGGAAAGAAATACAAGCAAAGAAGCAAATAACGACTCAGATTTTATTTAATAAAAAGGACAATGCTGAAAAACTAGTAACCTACGTGCCTTGGCAAAAAGTAGAAGGGTTGCCAGATTTAAAATGGACATTACTTTTGAGTCTAGATACAGCAACTGCATTCGCAACGCAACAACAATTATTACTGGCATTGGAGATAGGGACGCTAATAACAGCATTGCTGGTTGGTAGCATCGCGGCAATTATAGCTACTCGTGTGCTCAAGCCAATTGAAGCTGCGATTATGGCAGTGGAAAAATTGGGTAAAGGTAATCTTGATACCCGAATTGCCATCAAAGGCGAAGACGAACTTGGAATCTTGGCTTCTCACATCAACCAAATGGCAGACCAAGTGCAAGGCTTCCTACACAAACAAACCGCGGAAGCTGAGCAATTAAAGTTGTTGACAAACATCTTGCTCTCAATTCGCTCCTCTGTCAATTCTGAAGAATTGTTCAACATTACAGTCACAGAAGCAAAACTTGCCCTCAAAGCGGATCGAGTCGTGATTTATCGCTTCAATGCTAATGGAGGCGGACAAGTTATAGCTGAATCAGTGAATCCTGGTTTGCCTGTGGCTTTTGGGGAGATAGTTGAAGATGGTTGTATTCATAAGGACATCATAGACGCTTACAGACAAGGTCGGGTGATGGCTGTGAACAACGTCAGTGAAGCAGGCTTTTCTCCCGAACATCAGAAGTTCATGGAAAGATTGCAAGTCAAGGCGAACTTGGTGACGCCAATTTTAAAAGATAACCAAGTCTTAGGCTTTTTGATTGCTCATCACTGTCAAGAAGTTCATGCTTGGCAGCCCTATGAAATTAATTTCTTGCGGCAGTTAGCAATTCAAGTTGGGCTGACTTTAGAACGTGTCAGTTTATTGGAGGTAACACAGACACTCAAAGACCTTGCTATCCACTTGTCTAGAACTCATAACTCGCAAGATATCTACAATTTGGCGGTTCAAAGCATCCGCAAAGCCTTGAAGGTGGAGCGAGCAGTCATTTACAAAATAGACGAAAATTTGCAAGGAAGCGTAATTGCAGAATCAGTCGTTGCGGGCTGGCCGGCTTCTCTTGGGGCAGAAATTTACGACCCATGTTTGAAAAATTATGTTGATAAGTATCGGCAAGGTCGTGTTGTCGCCATTAACGATATTTACCAAGCTAATTTGAGCGAGTGTTACATCAACCAATTAGAACCGTTTGCAGTCAAAGCAAATTTGGTCACACCGATCCTGATCGGTGACCAACTGCTGGGCTTGTTAATTGCCCATCAGTGTGAGCAACCTCGTTTATGGCAACAGTCTGAAATTGATTTGTTTGAGCAATTTGCCAGAATTGTGGGACTGGCTTTAGAGCGAGCCAATTTTTTAGAGCAAGCCGAACAAGGACGCCAAGAAGCAGAAAAAGCTTCTCAACTGCAACGTCAGCAGAAAGAAAGGCTGCAACTGCAACTGCTAAGATTAATAGACGATCTTGAAGGAGCATCTCAAGGAGACTTGACAGTGCGTGCGCAAGTCACCGCTGGAGAAATTGGCACTGTGGCTGACTTTTTCAACTCCTTGTTGGAAAGTTGGCAGGAGATTGTTACCCAAGTCAAACTAGCCGCTACTCAGGTAAATAATGCAATTGCAGACAACTCAGGATCGATGGGTCATTTGGCAATTGAAGCACTCAAACAAGCAGAGGAAATTAGCCGTACCCTCGATGCTGTTGACCAAATGAGGCAATCGATTAAAGCCGTAGCAAAAAATGCGAAGCAAGCCGAAGAAGTTGCCCGTACGGCATATCACGCCGCCGAAACCGGAGATACAGCAATAGACCTAACAGTCGAAAATATTATAAGTTTGCGTGAGACAATAGGGGAAACCGGGAAAAAAGTCAAGCGTCTTGGAGAATCTTCGCAACAAATTTCGCGTGTGGTGGCATTGATTAAGCAACTTGCCATGCAAACCAACTTGTTAGCTATCAACACGGGTATTGAAGCGGCGCGTGCTGGTGAAGAAGCTCAAGGTTTTGCGGTGATTGCGGAAGAAGTCGCCGTACTAGCAGCTCAAAGTAGCGAAGCAACTGAGGAAATTGAAGAAATTGTTGCCAATATTCAACGCGAAACCAGGGAAGTTGTTAAGGCTATGGAGTTGGGAACCACGCAGGTTGTTGAAGGGACGCGTCTAGTTCAAAATAGTAAGTACAGTTTCAACCACATTCTTGAGGTGTGTCGCCAAATTGACCAATTGGTGCAGTCAATTTCTCACGCTACAGTATCTCAGGTGCAAACTTCCCAAGAGGTTTCCATTCTCATGCAAGATATCGCCCAAATATCTGAAATGACCAGCAATTCATCTCGTCAAGTTTCCACATCTCTCCAAGAAACAGTGGAGATTTCCCAGCAATTGCAAGAAAGTGTGCGGACATTCAAGGTGAATTAGATGGGGATGAAAGTCAAAAGTCAAAAGTCAAAAGTCAAAAGAATTTTTTACAGAAAATCGCAGAGAAAGCCCACGGCTTCTAGTCGTGGGATGAATCTGCTGACCCTTTAGGGTCAGTCCTTTTAAGTCTACGCCGCAGTCCCCTAATAAGCTCTCTTAGCACTTCAGTTTGATTTCTCACTTCTTGATCGCAATATTTCTTTAGTAATTCTTTCTCGTCTTGAGTGACGCGAAACGTGATAAATACTTCGGGCTTAGGCATTGACGGATACCACAGTTAAAGGTATCTTAATTATAGTGGCTAGGGTAATCAACCACTTAAAAAACCCAGTCGCCCTTGGGCAACGCACCTTGAAAACTGAAGATATGGGGTTCTAGCAGGAAAGGCACTGCTAGGTAAAATCTTCATGCACCAAGGAAGGCGAAAACCAAGATTTATGGTTGAAACCGTACGGTGGGGCGCACCGGAACGGGCTTCTGTAATGGAGTAAAAAGCTTGAGGAGAGAACCACCTCTGGCGCAGTCGGGTAACTGATTGTGGTAAGTGGACTCGTAGAGACAAGAATCCCACGGCTTTAACGTAAGTGGAGCCGTGAGAGCGTCAATTTTCCACAACCCTCAAATCCTGTAATACAGCAGAAGCTGATTGATAGCGATCGCTAAAGTGGTAACGCACCATCTTATCTAAAATCTCCGCCAACTCCTCGCTCACTTGCGCCCATTGACGCCACATTACAGTACCAGTATCATTATTTGGCTGGAGTTCGTGAGGTGACAATCCAGTAACCGCCTGAATGCCAATCATCCCCAAAGCATAAATATCACTGGACAAACGGGGATGACCAGCAAACTGTTCTGGTGGTGCGTAACCCCGCGTCCCAATAGCTACTGTCGCTAATTCAGTTTCCTCCTGATTGAGTGGTTGCATCATCTTAACTGCACCAAAATCAATCAGTACTAACTGATTATCTGTAGCACGCCTGATAATGTTAGTTGGTTTAATATCTCGATGAATCACACGACGCTCGTGAACAAAGGCAAGAACTTCTAAAATCTCTTTAAGCATATCGATAACAAACAGTTCATTTTGCACCCCCCGCACAGGTGGTAATTCCTCACTTAAAGTATGTCCCTCAATATATTCTTGTACTAAATAAAATTCATGATTGTCTTCAAAATATGCTAAGAGCTGCGGAATTTGATCATGTTTTCCCAAAGCCTCTAAAATTTCGGCTTCGGCATCAAATAATCTTCTTGCAACTTGCAAAAATCTTGTATCCCGGCGGGCGGGCATCAGTTGTTTAACGACACAGATAGGATTGCCTGGGCGCTGAGTATCTTCTGCTAAATAAGTGCAACCAAATCCACCTGAACCAAGAACTCTAGTAATTTTGTAGCGTCCGCTTAAGACCGTATCACCAGTTCTTTTTTCTAGAGTATCAATTTTTGATGAACTGTGAAGATGTTTGTCTTTAATTGCTGTACTTTCTTTTAACAGTGTATTTAACTGTTCTATAGCCTCTTGTTGTTTTTCTACTTGCAGAACAATGATTTTTGTTTGCTGCTGAGTTTGGTATGTGGTGTAAGCCATCACACTGACTCCACTGATTACCAATGCTATAGCAGGCGGTACTATCGGCACCCACTCTGCTTGCACAAACAAAATAATGCAAATCACCACCAAGCCACTTAGAGTCATACCTCCTACAACAACCAGCAATAAAGGATGTCGCAAACGCCACGCTAAAGCAGCACCTAACAGCGACCAAACCCAAACCCATACAGCTTCAGACGAGTCAGAAAAGTACCAAATGACACGTCGCCTATCCAAAACTGTACTGAGCATCTGACTAGCTATCTGTGCATGAATCAAGACAGCAGGCATTCTTGCAGGTTGGTTTGGCAAAGCACTGTAGGGTGTGTAGAAGCCACGATCAAGGCTAGGAGACTTAGTCCCAATAATGACGAGACGGTCTTTTATCCAGTTAGGATTTATACTGCCGTTCAGGACTTGTGAGAAAGTGACTTCTTGGGCTAGGCTATCCGGATGGCGATAATTCAACATGATTTGGTAGCCGCCATCATCCATCCTTTTATAACTACCTGCATTGCTGTCGAGAACTTTAAAACTGGCTTTTACCTTTTGTGAATGAGTATCAACCAGCTTGAAATTATTTTCATCGCTGAAATCAGGTGCAATTCCTTCTTTTTCTAAATATTTAACTGCAACTAAAGCAGCAAACGAGAAGTTCGTTGTACATTTCTTATCTTCTGGGGAATTCGCAAACAACAAACTGCGGCGGACAATGCTATCTTCATCAGATATCAGGTCAGTAAATCCGACATTATCTATAGGAAAATTCGATGGTGGTGCAATTTCCGGCGTCCCCACGCTGCTGAATGCACACGTACTGAAGATGTTGTCTCGACGCTTTAAAGAAGCCCCCAGATTTGCTTGTTCTGGTCTATATATATTTACACCAATGACACGCGGTTGATAGGACTGTAATTTCGCCAACAACTCGTTCATTTTATTGTCCGACACAGGCCATCTGTATTGCCGAACATCATCTTCAGTAACAGTCACCACCAAAATACGCGGATCAGGTGCTTCAGTGGGACGTAACCGTAACATCTCGTCATATGCTCTTAACTCCCAAGACTGCAACCATTTTAGTTCCCGTACTCCCAAAACTAAAGCAGTGACGCCCAAACTGGCGACAAGAACAGTTCGCAGCCAGCCTTTAGGAGCATTGTTGTGCCCAGAAGTGCCTTCTTTGGGAGCCTCAGTTAAACCAAGTTCCTCAGGCTTGCGTTCAACAAGCATATCGCGACGATTTAACATCTGCAAAGGAGATGGGGAGGCTGGAAAGGTCAAACAACCCCTATTTTTTGCCCATGAAGCACGCAGTTTTTGTAATAGTCCTGTAATCACGGAGATGCGGCACTAGCCAAAATGTGGTAGACTTCTCAAACCTGGAACTGAAGTTCCAGACTACAGACTAGGAAAAATTGAGATTATCCCAGGTACTATTCACTCTAGCAATTTAATTGCTAGAAAGAACTTCGTACACTGCCATAAAAAAACCTCACTTTCAGCCCGCCCACGGTGAGCCAGCGCGAATGACGGCTTTCCCGACAGCCAGGCGACTGGCGCTCGCGTTCGCGGAGCGTGCGCTTTGCGCTCAGCGTATCCGAAGGATTCACCCCGAAGGGGCGCTGGCTCCTCCGTGGGGGTCCGGAGTTCCCTACAAAAGTAAGCAAGATCCCCGACTTCTTTAAGAAGTCGGGGATCTAAACCAATTGATTTTCACAAGAAACGCTTATTTATTCAAGTGGATATTTTTCAGATGGACAAGCTGACCATTCCCACATTGAACCTGCATAATTCTTCACATCAGAAAAGGCTAAGTTAACAAGAACAGCGACAAAAAAAGCCGAGCGAATTCCACCCGTACAATAAGTCACAGTAGGAGTATCACGCTGAATTCCTAAGGTTTCTAATTTGGCGATAATTTCCTCTGGCTTAAGTAAAGTTCCCTGACTATCCATTAAATCTTTAAAGTAGAAATGCACAGCACCAGGGATATGTCCCCCTCGCTGTTCACCATAGGGAGTTTCTCCAGCATATTCTCGCTTTTGCCGAGTATCAATGACAGCCAACTTGTTTTCTGAAAGATTGACTTGAAGTTCATCACGCTGAATTTCCCATAAAGCAGTGCGATTAACAACAAAATCTCCTATTTCTGGTGGTTGATTAAGTCCGCGAGTCGTCGGAACACCTGCTTTAACTAGTGCATTGTACCCCCCATCAACAAAAGCTGTATTTTGATGTCCTAAAGTCCGTAACATCCAAACTATGCGCCCTTCTTCCCCAAAATTGTCAGGCGGATTGCCAATGACAATCACAGGTTTTGAGTTAAAAATACCAACTTGACGTAGTTTTTGTTCTAAAATCTTTGCATCTGCAAGGAGTGTTCCCCGATAGGGTTTTTGGTTATTTGAAAATTGCTGCCAAGTGACGTGAACAGCACCAGGAATATGTGAAATCAACCACGCCAACTTGTTGCGAGTGTCAAGAATTGTCGCCCCTTGAGATATCAATTGCTTGGCTTCGTCTGCGTTAACTATCCATTGCATATTTTTTTTAAGCAATGACTATAAGTTTTGGCTTGTGCAATAAAGCCCAGGAAGAACGGCTTCCAGTTGTACCACAGCTTTCAGTTTACCTCTGGCAAAGAACTCTTGGTGCAACATTCACCAGCTAAACTAGACTTACAACCGCCACGTCAAATATATACGCAGATGCTATGTCTTTCGCTCCAGACATAAGAAATTCGGAAAACACTGTGGAAGATGTTATCTTTCCACCTAGTGACTTATATAGTGACGAACCGCCATTAGAAACGGATTTACATCGGTTACAAATGACGCTGCTCATTCAATGTTTAGAATGGGTGTGGCGCGTTAGCGAAGCTCCTCTGAAGGAGGCTCGCAATAACTTCTACGCTTCTGGGAACCTGACAATTTACTACAGTCCTCGTCAGCGCAATTCTGAACAATTCAGAGGTCCCGACTTTTTTGTTGTCCTGGATACTGAACGCAAACCCCGTAAAAGCTGGGTCGTTTGGGAAGAGGATGGCAAATATCCTAACGTGATTGTGGAAATTCTCTCTTCTGCAACAGCTGACACCGACCGAGGTTTAACGGACTCGCGGAAGTCCCCACCCTCTACGAAGTAGGGTGGGGATCGATAGCGGTCAATGAAGAAGACATCCCCGACCGATATCAGCCGTTGGGCTGTTGAGGGAGTGGGATGACTGATGAATTGACAATTTTTGCATTGGGGAGCGAATCTATATAATCTTCTATTACGGCAGTCATTGTTTTGTCCGTCATAACTGCATATTCTCTAAGTATATTAAGTCTACGGTCTGACAGTCTTAAGTTGAAGTATTTCTTTTTTCTTGTCGTTATTATGTCGTGCTATGTGTTAGTATAACCCGAGGGTGAAAAAGAGGTAAAACAAAGGGTGGCAACAAGGCGAATGACGTTTCGGTTATACCCAACAAAGCGAATAGAACAGTCTTTGAAGTATCACCGTAAACTTCACAAAGACTTGTATAATGCTGCTCTCTACAACAGATTTACGCAGTACGAAAAGTTTAACCATTCTGTTACTTATATTGAGCAGCAAAATAGTCTGCCTACATTTAAAGAGGTTTGGCATGAGTACAAAGAGATAAATTCTCAAGCTTTACAAGCCACTTTGAAGCGGGTAGATTTTGCATTTGAGCGATTCTTTAAAGGATTAGGAAAACGTCCAAAGTTCAAGTCAATTCGTCATTATTCGGGATGGACTTATCCAGCGAAAACTGGCTACTCTGTTGAGTCTAATGGAGAAAACGGACATCTTGTACTGTCGAAAATTGGACGAATAGTAATGCGGGGCAAAGCTAAGTATTGGGGAACTCCAACTACTTGCACAATTGTTTACCGCAAGGGGAAATGGTACGCATCTATCACCGTTGATGTTTTAGAACAAGTACTCAAGCCTGAAATACTACCAGTAGGTGCAGTTGGAATTGATTTAGGCTGTAAGTCGGCATTGTCTATAACAGATGGGGAGAATCATGTTCAAATTTCAGCACCCAAATTCTTGCGTAATGCTGAACGCGATATAAAACGAGCGTCTAAACAAAAAAGACGCAAACAGCCACCAAACAGAAAGAAAAAAGTTAAAGCTTCTAGAAGATGGAAGAAAGCCCAAGCAAAGGTTAGTAAAATAATCCGTAAGGTTGCTAACCAACGGCAAGATTGGGTGCATCAAGTTGCAGCAGAGATTGTAAGCGGTAATAGCTTCGTTGCAACTGAAAAGCTAGAAGTTACTAACATGACCCGTAAAGCAAAGAAAGGCGACGCATTGTCCCCTAAAAATCGGGCAGCCTTATTACAACGAGTACCCGACTACGCCGACAGATCAACAAAACAAAGGCTGCCCGATTTTTTACGTGTAAGACCCCGTAAACGCAAAAAACAATCATGCGGGCTAAATAAGTCAATACTTGACGTTGGATTTGGAATGCTACGAAGCACGATCAAATACAAAGTAGAAGAAATTGGTGGTGTGTTTATCGAAGTTCCAACCAAGAAAGTTAAGCAAGCGTCAAACCTGTCCTAAATGTGGACACCAACACAAAAAGACACTTGATGAAAGAATTCATCAGTGTCAACATTGTGGATATATACAAGACAGGGATATTGCTGCCGCCGAAGTGATGCTGTACTGGTCAAAAGGAATTCTACCGGGGTTTGGAACAAGCCTCGTAGACGCTGATGTTGCCAGCGCTACTTCATGCCCTAGCAAAAAAGCTGGAAGCATGAAGCAACTGGGACGCGCGAAGCGTCAAAAATCTACTCTTACTGGGCTGGATGTAGAAACCCGCACGAATACGAAGTAAGGGCGGGTAGTTCATAGTACCTGTGTTGTTAACAAACCTGAAACGGCGAAACAATCATGGCAATCTATTTGGACTCGGCAATTCTATCTGAAGCTGAAATTGCCAGTAAAATGGGCTGGGTAAAGGGCATCACCACGAATCCGACACTTTTAGCTAAAAGCGATGAGCCACCGGAAACTACGCTGAAAAAATTGGCACCGTTAACCTCAGGACCACTATTCTACCAGCTCGTGTCGTCTGATTTTGAGGGAATGCTGGCGGAAGGGAGGAAAGCTTTTGAGATTATTGGCAAACAAACGGTGTTGAAAATTCCAGCAACACAAGTCGGGTTTGCAGTGGTGGCGAGTCTGTCGCCGGAGATAACTTGTTCAGTGACGGCGATTTACAGTGCAGCACAGGCAGCAGTGGCACGGGAGGCGGGTGCTAAAATGGCGATCGCTTATGTCAATCGTGCAACCCGGTTGTTAGGCGACGGAATTGCCCTGGTACGGGATATGGCTAGCGTACTTACTGGCAGTGATACTGAAATTCTAGCAGCTAGTATCAAATCACCAGAAGAAGCCGCAGCATCGCTACAAGCTGGAGCGCATCATCTCACTTTACCTTTGCCAATGTTACAAGCCATGACTACCCATGAATTCTCCGACAAAACCGTGGAAGAATTTGCCAAAAACGGCATTGGTTTAAAGATTTAATGCTTTACTTAGGATAATAAAAAAGCCTGGTAGCTATAATGCAACCAGGCTAATATTTAAGTTACAGAGTAATGAGGAAGAAATCTATACTGCACAGTTGAAATTTACAACAATTTAGTGAGCAGCTTGTTCTAGATTAACTTTGACGACTGTGTTTTTCGCTTCTTCCTTCTTAGGTAATGCCAGATTCAAAATACCATCTTTGTATTCTGCGGTGACTTTGGTGTTTTGAATGTGAGTAGGTAAAGGAATGACGCGTTGAAATTTGCCATATTGGAATTCACTGCGGGTATAGCCTTTCTCTTCAGTTTTGGTTTCAGACTTACGCTCCCCACTGATAGAAACGGCATTTTCTGTTACTTGAATATCTATATCTTTGGCTTCCAAGCCTGGAACTTCTAACTTCAGATGGATGGCATCATCTGCTTCAATGAGTTCAGCCGCAGGAAATCTTGTGAAGCCTTCCCAAGTTTTTGTTGGCGCTATTTCATCAAATAGGCGGTTAAGTTGATTGCTTAAAGCGTTAAATTCTTGCCTGGCGTTCCAACGACTTAACATATATACTTCTCCCTCTTATATAAAAAGTTGTTGTTTCAATCAAGTCAGGAATCAATTCCTTCCTTTGATTCTCATATTATTGCAAGATAAAAATACTGTTGGTTCGGTTCTTCTCACCCAAGAAATCTTAATGACCGACCATAATATTAGACATAATAAATATTAGACATAATATAACCCACCTTCCGCACTGTACAAATTCATTATCCTGTGCATCAACGAAAATAAAATCGCTTCAGGCTTTTCTCAATCATCCTTTGATTTGTTGATCGGCAGCGTTAAGCGTAGCTCTGCCGTAGGCAATCGCCTAAAAGTTGTCGCCAAATCAAGGTTGAATGCCTCAAACCCGTACACATATTTTTTGTTCCCTGTCTATCCATAAGTTTTCTTAGCGTCTTCCTTTAGATTCTCTGTTGCCATATTGCTGTCATCCCACTCTCTACCGTCAGGTTCAGCAATGGTTTGATTTGGCGTATGATTCAAGTTCTCAGTTCTTGTTTCATTAACCATACATTAGATTCTTCTGATTCCTTGTGTCAAGCCTAATTGAGATACTCTTACCCTGAGAAAGGAGTGAATACAGGCAAAAGCAAAATGCTCTTAAAGATAAGCTCAACCTGTCTTCTAAATTTTTGGATAGATCGCTTGCGTTAAGTGTTTTCACTAGTGCAAGCTGGACGGGCAATTGACTGATTGCTTTCGCATAGCCTGCACTGACATAGGAATGATACTGTTGTTGATTCATGAGATACGTCTTAAAAAAAGCGACATTGAGTGCCTTAATATACTGATGCACAAGTGCAGGATTAGTCCCAACAAGGAATGGAAGAACCGGAACCACCTCATTTGGAGAGGGAGCAAGCGCAGAAAAATGAGTTGCACCCGTCATCAGGGCTAGATATTTATTAGGTGTTGTTAGCCAAGTGAACGGTTGAATTTGTTCGGGTATAGCGGGCGCGAGCATATCTGCACTGCTGGCAACAATCATCGTTGGCACTTTAATCTGACTTAGCCCAGCTTGCCCAAAGATTGCACTGCTAAAAGGGTTGATTGCGATCGCGGCTTTAATTCGAGGATCGGACAAATGGGAGGGCAGTTGAGGGAGTCGTGTTGCCTCGCATTGCAGCAACAGCGACGGATTCAGCGAATCTTGAGACGTTTGACACCGTGCTTTGAGATTTTGCACTTGAAGCGTCGCGCCTGCAAGGATTAGAGCCGTGTTTCCTCCAAATGACTGCCCAACAATCCCTACGTTTTGCAAGTCTAATCGCCCCTGAAGGTTAGGATCGATGTGAGATAACTGCTCCAACTTGTTCAGCAACTTGCTCACATCTATTGGGCGATCGACAAATTCTTGTGGCGGGATGATATCTCTGGTTCTTCCTGCTAGTAATGCTGCTAGCTGATTTGAATTACTCCCAGAATGTTCTGGAACGACAACAGCAAATCCATAAGAAGCGAGATGTTCCGCCAGGTAAGCAAAGCTGAAGCGATCAGAACCCAGCCCGTGAGAAATGACTACAATCGGATGCCGTGTTCTCGAACGCGGAACATAGAGATCGGTTATAATTTGTCGAGCGCGCTCTGGATCGCTCAAGGTCAAGGTTTGCTTCTGCCAAGCCAATTTTCCGGGTTGCTGCAAGTTTTCAGATTTTGAGAGGTCAGAGGGAAACTGTGCCTCTAGCGTCGCTTTTTGATTGACAACCATACTTGCATCGTGAGTCTGATTCACAAACTGATTCACTTCTCCAACCAAAGCAAGGGCTTCTTCGATCTTGATGTAAGCAGTTTTAGAGGGAAAGTGTTGTAAAACCTCTAAAGCTGTGAATCCCTGTGGATTTCTTGCAGCTAGAATTATCGCGTCTCGTAGGGCATGAGATTTGGATTCGTGACCATCAGTTTGAATCACTTGCTCTAAACGTCCTAGCAGTTTCTCTCCGATTGGAGTCTGTAAAAACTGAGAAACGGCAACAGAATCGAGTGGAATTTTAGTGTACAATAATTGTTGCAATTGAGTGAGTTGCTTTGAACTGGTTCTGCCAGAATCAGCGAGTTTGCTGTCAATCTGACCTGTGCGAGCATAAGTTTGCAAAGATGAGATCGAAGTTGAGCCTGATAAAAAACTATAGGATACTCCAATCCGCTCTGCACTTCGCGCAGGATGCACGACAGCAGTAACAGATAAAACGCATGACAATGTAAGCGTTAATCGGCTGATTAACTTGCTGTTAAAAAGATTCATTGTTCTAGCCCAAATCTCTTATAGAACCTATTTGAGAACTCTGCTTGAAACACAAGATAAGCAGGAAAGCTGTTTGAGAAAAATCAACGCTTCAGGAACCTGGGTTCGACGTAAGAAAATGACCTCAAATCGTTATCCCATAAAACTTTGGGCGAAAACAACCGTCCGGGTTTTCTTATCAACAAGCCAAAGATATTGAGAATTGATAGTAGGTTCTCAATAAAATTGGTTAATTATCAATAAGCATTCGGTTTCACCGAGATGTCAAATGAGCCGATACCTTTGTCCTGCATAAATTACAAGCGTTTTCCTTATATCGAACTCAGGTTTCAGGAAGAAAATCAACAAGCATGGAATCCAGAGAATCTTAGCCTTGAGAATATAACAAAAGATATCAAATAGGTTCCATCGTCGTTGATATTGGAGTACTTCAGCACTGTGTAGATAGCCTTTCGCCGATGAATCCAACTTGAAAAGTCATTGGCTAAACACTATTGCAACTATTACAAGGAGTTTGACTTACGATTAAGCTCACTACTCGCTGGCTCACTTTTCGCATCCGGTGCGCTTTGTGCGGGAGGTCTAATATTCGAGCCTGGTAAACTAGCACCAGTCGTCGCAATTGTAGCAAACATTTCAACTATCTTGTCTGTGATTGCAGTCATGTTACCTTTCATAGATTACTCCTTTGCATTTGCTGAGTGAGTTGAAGCTTGTTAGGTCGTTGAACGTTTTCATGTATCCACAATATTGAAAAAAGTTTCAACGAGCAGTAGGGGAAAATAGGATGTTGATTTATATTTGACTCTTTAGGGCTTCTAACGTAACCCCAAGCATCATTATTGGAAATACGTCACAGTGCGGTTATAATATTGGGTATCCCCACCATAGGGAGTATTCTGTATAAGCAAAACATGGCGACAATTCAAATAGTTTTGATTTCCTGAAACTTTCGCGCCAGCAGGAGCTATGTATGTCAAAGTGGAGACTGTAGCAAGTGCAAAAAATAGTGTTTTTTTCATTATTAATTTTGCTGATAAATTTTTGTCTTTCTAGCTAAGAATGCTTAGATTTGATTAATCGTTCTGGGTTTGTCTTGTCTCTTAGCTATAATCATGCCCTATTGCTTTTATGTCTACAAGGGTCTGTTCCATGCCACTTTTTGAAGTGACAAATTTATTAAAGAGAAAAATAATATATGCAAGTGAAACGAAAATGAAATGAGATTAATACCAAAGTGAACAAAAAATGGAAAAAATACCTAACTTCTTTAAGAAGTTAGGTATCTGAGTTTTTCAGCTGTACTTGTATTTGATTTAATCAAAATCCTTGTCCTACTCTCTGGGACATAACTCCTTCGCCTCATCAGGACGAGTCGCCAAATAACCATCCAACCAACGACACCCCTGCGCTAGTAAACTATCTAAGTCCAAATTCCACAATTTGATGGTAGTGTCCGAACTTCCAGAAGCTAGAGTTTTGCCATCCGGACTAAATCCCACGCTGAAGACTGTACCAGTATGCCCGGTGAAGGTGGAAATTAGTTGACCCGTGCTGATATTCCACAAT